>NZ_JBSSAH010000009.1:0-80326 GCF_054058415.1 Thermostichus sp. MS-CIW-38
CTCGTAGTAGCAAAGGGATTGCAGCTTGACCGCGTTGACGATCTTCTCCGGCGTGTTCTGGTTGACCCAATTCAAGGCTTGGCCAAAAGCCTCCATCGTCGCGTCCAATTTGGCGGCTTGCGACTGGGGTACCTTGAGCTTGCAGGAGACGGTCAGGACTTGGGTCATGGTTATATTGTAACCTCGCATTCCTCCCGGCACTGACCCTATGGGTACAGTGCGGGGCTCCTGCGATTTCTAGCTGACAGTCAGCTCCAGATCCGTTCCCTTACCGACAAAGACTGCCAAGACCTGGACTTTGTGGTGCGGCATGCCGACTTGGTGGGCTATTCCTTTGTCCAGCAGCCAGCGGACTTGCAGTTGCTGGTTTCTGAGCTGGAGCGGCGGCAGGCTCGCCCCGATTTGGGCTTGATCCTCAAGATGGAAACGCAGCGGGCGGTAAAAAATCTGCCGGCCTTGATCGCGACCGTTGCCGGCTGCCGGCCCCTGGGGGTGATGATTGCCCGTGGCGATCTGGCTGTGGAGATCGGTTGGCTGCGCTTGGGCGAGATCCAGGAGGAACTGCTGTGGATCTGCGAGGCAGCCCAGGTGCCGGTGGTCTGGGCTACCCAGGTGCTGGATCAGCTCACCAAGGAGGGCTTGCCCTCGCGGCCTGAGCTTTCCGATGCGGTGATGTCTGCCCGCGCCGAATGTGTGATGCTCAACAAGGGCCCCTACCTGCTGGAGGCGGTTGCCCTCCTGGACGAGCTGCTGGCTCGGATGCAGACCCACCAGCACAAGAAAAGCCAACGCCTGCGAGCTCTGTACTCCTGGAGGTGACCTGGAGCTGCCCTAGAGACGGAACTTCTCCCCCAGGTAATACTTGCGCACCAAGGGATCCGCCGCCAGCTCCGCCGCCGTGCCCTTGGCCAAAATGGCCCCGTCGTTGAGGATATAGGCCCGGTCGGTGATCTCCAGCGTCTCCCGCACGTTGTGGTCAGTAATCAAAACACCGATGCCCCGTTGCTTGAGCTTGGCCACCACCTCCTGAATATCCGCCACCGCGATGGGATCCACCCCCGCAAAGGGCTCATCCAGCAGCAGAAATTTCGGCCCGTGGATCCCAGCGGCCAAGGCACGGGCGATCTCCGCTCGGCGACGCTCCCCCCCCGATACCTGCAGGCCCAGGCTGTGGGCCACGTGGGCGATGCGAAACTCCTCCAGCAGTTGGTTGAGCCGCTGCTGCCAGAGGCGGCGAGGCACCCCCGTTTGCTCCATGATCAGCAGCAGGTTGTCTTGGATGCTGAGGCGACGAAAAATACTCGGCTCCTGGGCCAGGTAGCCGATCCCCAATTGGGCCCGGCGATGCATGGGCAGGTGGGTGATGTCTTGGTCATCCAACCAGACATGGCCGCGGTTGGGCTGGATCAGGCCAGTCATGATGTAGAACGTGGTGGTTTTCCCCGCCCCATTGGGGCCCAGGAGCCCCACGATTTCCCCCTGCTGAATGTTCAGGCTAACGTCGCTCACCACCTCACGGCGGCCATAGCGCTTACAGATGTTTTCTAAGTAGATCTGCATAGGGCCGGCACAGGGCTGCTGATCAATGCTTACTGATTCTGTAGGGCTGATTCTCTCCAACCGACAGGGATCCCGGCTGCCGCAGCGCACAGGCTACTTCCTCAAAGATGCCCCAAACCCCGCCCACAATCCAGGGGAGTGTAGGCAAAGTGGATCCCTCTCAAGCCAACCGGAGGGATCCCTAATGGGGTTCTCATAGCTCACGGCAACTGCTCGCCCCCCTCAAAATGGGATCATTTCACTAGGGGATCCCTGGCCTTCCCATGCTTCGCTGCCCAGCTTGCTACTGGCTCAACTCCAACTCCGATTATCGCTGTCGTCGCTGTGGGCACTTTTTGCGCCATCGCCCGCTTCCTGTTGCCGAGAAACTCAACCCAAGAAGGCCAACAACCAGCCCTGCCGGCTGGCGGGAAATCCGCTGGGATCGCGTCCTGACTTCCTCGGCAATACTCGGGGTTTTGGTGGGGTTGGGGCAACTGTCTTGGCATTGGGTGCAGCCGCTGCTCAAAGATCCACCCCTTCCCAGTGTTGGCAACGGCCCGGCAGCTTCGGGACGATAGGACTCCAAACGTCATCCCGCCCTGAGAGAGCCTGCTATCAGGTGGGCCAGACAGACCTGCGGAGTGGCCGAAGCCAGAAGATGCCACTATCATGTGACCAGCGCAGAACCATCCCCCTCTGCTGTGTCCCTTCACGTAAACCTTCAAAATTGTGAGGCTTGGTAACCATGAACCTCAATCTCAAAGTTCCCGCCATTTGGGCAATACTGGCCACGGCAGCCTTGGCTTCCTCTGCCGCAGCCACAACCTACAACTCTTGTTTTATGCGCTACCTCATGGCTTCCCGCACCTGTCCCAACTGCCGCCTGGGATCCATTGAGCTGAGCAATCTGGATTTGGCGGAGGCCAATTTCAGCGGTTCCGATCTCATCGAGGCCAATCTGGAGCGCACCATCTTGACAGGTGCCGATCTCAGCCAGTCTTACCTGGTGGGGGCCAATTTGCGACGGGCCCAATTGAGCGGAGCCAACCTGAGTGGCGCTTACCTGGAGGGGGCAGACTTGCGGGGGGCCAACCTGCGGGGGGCCGATCTCTCTTCTGCATCCCTGTACGGCGCCGACTTGCGGGGGGCCGATCTACGCGACGCCAACCTGGTTGGGGCTGACCTGCGCTTTGCTCGCACCTGGGGCGCACGCCTGCAGGGTGCCGTTCGGGAATAGTGCCAAAGGCCGAAGCCAGCTTCCCCTCTCCCTCTCTGGGAGAGGGACTAATGAATAACGCGTACTAATTGCGTAATGCGGATGGCGAGACTCGAACTCGCAAGGCAAAGCCACACGCCCCTCAAACGTGCGCGTATACCAATTCCGCCACATCCGCTTCCGAGCCTAACCATCATAGCGACAGAGGGGTGGAGTTGTTAAGGGCATTGGCCATTTTGCAGCTATGGCTTGTCCTGCCTCGGCAAAGTTAAGGCAACTCCACCGACGTGGGCTTGGAAGCGTGGGGCAGTCCCCACCCCAACTTCTCTCGCATAACCCGGAAAAATTCCGGTCGGCGCAGGCGCATCAAATCTGTCCAATAGGGGGCACGTACCACCCGAATCTGGTCTTCCGGCATGATGTAGCAGCCGGCATTTCCATCTACCACCAAAACCAGTGGCTGAGGGGTAACGGGGCTAATCCATACCTCCTCCGAATCGGGGAAGACCAAGGCCCGCGACGCCATGGAATGGGGGCAGATGGGAATCAGCTGCAAAACCGGCACCCCCGGTGTGATCACCGGCCCACCCGCCGAGAGAGCATAGGCCGTCGAGCCGGTGGGAGTAGCCAAGATGACTCCGTCGGCAGCCACATCCAGAGGTGAGTGATCCCCGATGGTGATCTCGAAGTGGCACATGCTGGTCAAAGGCTCGCGGTGCAACACCATCTCGTTTAAGCTCAAGACCTCCCAGCGCAATTCTTGCCCTCGGTAGGCTTGCACCAGCAACATGCTGCGGCGATCCAGGGTGTATTCCCCGGCAATGGCGGCACTGGCTGCCTCTTCTAGGTGAGGAAGGTAGGTCTCCGTCAGAAAGCCCAGATGGCCCGTATTCACCGCCAACAAGGGGATCCCTTTGGGGGCCAGTTGCCGTGCTGCTGCCAAGACGGTGCCATCTCCCCCCAACACCACCGCAAACTTCATGGTTTGATCAAATCCAGCCGGGGCCAGGCTATCTACTTTGGTCAGGCAGATGGGGCTGTCGGGCTTGGCATAACCGAGGATACCGCCCCAGTTGGGGGCCACACAGACTTCCCAGCCCTGCTCCTGAAACCAGCGGGCTAGGGTTTCGCTGCTGCGTTTGGCGGCGGGTTTGGCGTCGTTGTAGAGGATCCCGGCTTTGGGCTTGGTCATGGGCAATGGGAAGGCAGAGGTGCCAAAACTCTATCAGTTCTGCAGGCCCCTCTGCTGGCCAGGTGATCCATTCCACAATTTCTGCCAGCAGACTTCGCTGATACATTGACGCTGAACAAGACGGGTAGCTTGCATGGCGAAGCCATACACTGCTGCCCGGGGCTGCAGCGATTGCATCCTGCTCGTTGCCAATCGGCAGCTCAACCCTGGCAGGGCAAGAAGCTACGAGAAGCTACGAGGAAAAACGAGTGACGGCAGGTTGGAACGAGTACCTCAATCGACAGGGCGACCCCGGTACATCAGTCGGTACTTCACCTGCGGGGTCAAGTCTTTTTGCCCTGGATCCCCTTCCGCGGTGATGGGTTGTGGAGGGGCGGTGGGAGAGTGGGCGCTCGGCTGCGGGGGAGGGGTGGAAGAAGATGTACGGCTGACCTCCGCCGGCCATAAGCCCGCCTGCTTCAGAGCCCTGTGGAGCGCCTCCGTGTCAATAGGCAAAAACCACCTGGCAGCCTCGTAAATCCGTTCGAGGGAGTGGAGAAGGTCGCCGGCCTCCGCCAAGCCAGGGATCACATCTGCTGCCCCCTGGTAGATTGCCCAGCGCCGCTCTGCGGGCTCGATGTGGCGGCGGGGGTGATGAGTCAGGATAACAGGGATGTTGGGCAGCCTGCTTTGACACTCTCGACAAAAGGCATAGGGGTTAAACAGCCCCGTCGTCATGTCCACCACCATCAGATCCAGCGGCTGGCTTGTTGCCGCCTCTAGCAGATCTTCACGTGGGGAAATCGGCACCACAGAGTGCCCCTGAGACTCCAGCCCCAACTGCCAGAGATGAGATTGCAAGGGCTGGCCCTGAGCTAGCAGTATGGTTTTTCTCACAGTGGATGGAGATATGCGAGTAGAAGGAAAGGCAAAGGCTTGCACCACTTAATAATCCGTCGTACGCCAGAATCTTGCGCGGGGAGTAATGTAGCATCCTTAAGGGGAGCAAATGGTGACCGGATATACAAGTGCTGCTGTTTAGGCCCAACACTCTACAAATTAAATCCGGATTAAATCGGGATCCCCAGCAGCCGACAGCCAATTTCTGGGTGCGGCCTGTCCGACAGCCTCAACGTTTGTCTTGCTCAATTCAATCTGGGATCCCTTCTTTCTCACTTTCCAATTCAGCTTGCAGGGCCTGCCACTCTTCCGGAGACAGCGAGTGGAGTTTCTCTTGAAGTTGCTGGGTCTCAAAGCTGGCCCACTGAGCCTTCAGGGTCATTTCCCCCCGCAGCACCCGCCTCAGGTAGCCAAAAGTCCACCCCAAGCAGGCCAATAGAAGCACCACGCTCGATATCTGCTGCGCGGCCCCCGTATCCAAGCCCGCCCAAAGCAGCAGGCCGTAGAGGATCCCTCCCCCCAGCAGCAGGGCCAAGCCTATGCCAAGAACGTCCAATCTGCGCATGGCTCAGTGGATCGACAAACGGCTGACCTTACAGCGACCGAGGCTTGGGCCGAAACGTCATGAAGGGAGCCAAGAGCACCATGCCGGGAAAGAAAAACAAGACCAAGAAAAACATCAGCACCTTTTCCCAAGCACTGCCTGAAGTCCAGCGTTTGTCCACGTACAGCAGAGACAACAGAGGCAGCACCAGCAAATAGAGAACAGCCAAACCGGCATAAGTTAACCCAATCAACGATGTAGTAGAAGCCATGTCGAGTGCGCTCCGCAGCTAGACCTATGTCCAACAAATCTAACAGGATTGTAAAGGGATTTGTCAGCTTGGGGGAGTTCGTAACTCAGCCAACTGACCACAAACTGACTACAAGCTGGTGCTGATCGCCCCAACGGGGCAGGTGGCAACACACTGTTCGCACATGACACAGCGGTTGCGAGAGAACTCCAGCTTCCAGCTGGGAGCAGAAATCTTCAGGGCCTCGGTTGGGCAAACTCCCGTACACAATCCACAGTCCACGCACAAGTCTGGGTCGATTTGAATTTCCTTGGCCCGTTCAGTCACCTCAATGCCCAAAGACTGTACCCACTCCAAGCCTGCTTCCACCTGGTCGATATCCCCCGACAGCTCCACCACCAAAGTACCCACTTCGTTGGGGGCTACCCTGGCGCGCACGATATTGGCAGCCACATCGAAGTCTTTGGCCAACCGATAGGTGAGAGGCACATTCACCAAATGGCGGGGGAAAATGAGGGTGACTCGTTTGCGCACGGATCTTGAGTGTTTTGAGTGCAGCAACTTCCTTCAGTATGGCAGGCTTGTGAGGTTCAGTTTGGCCGTGAATGCAGCTCACTTCCACCCTCCACAGGACACCCAAGGCGAACCCCACAGCGGTAGGGCGGGGCTTTGAACCCAGTTTTTCGGTGAGCTCAGCTTCTTGGGAAAATCACCAGAGGCAGCGCGTGAGACAACGGCGCCATTATCAGCGTGCCCCTCTCACCAAAAGCTATCTGTGGAAGCCGACCCAGAGCCTGCCACAATAGGATGGAGAGCGTCCCCGATCCCTATGAACCCATCTTTTGCTCAGCCCCGTCTCAACTCAGAGCAGTACCGCCAGATGCTGGTGCGGGATGGCGAACGTCGCTTCCGCGAGTGGCACACTGCCTTCCTCAAGTATCAACAGCAGTTTTTGCAAGAGATGAAGCAACTGCGTCTCCAGGGTTCTTTGCATCGCTGAATGGTTAATGCCCACCGTCCCCACCTTGCACCCGCTGCCAGTCTTCTCCAAGCCCGATCCCTCCCCAAGGCCTACGGCCTGCCAAGGCGAACGGCAAGAAACCTTGGAATTGCTGGAGTGGCCCCGTCTTTGTCAGCACTTGGCCACCTTTGCGGCCACACCCTTGGGCCGCCGCGCCTGCTTGGAGCTGGATCCCTGGCAGAGCCGCGCCGACAGCGAAGCCTACCTTGAGCAGACGGAAGAGGCGATCCGCCTCGATCGCACACAGGCCGGGGGACTTTCTATGGCAGGGATCCACAACTTGCTGCCGGCTTTGGAACGGGCCGAACGGGGGGGGATCCTGAGCGGGGAAGAGCTGGTGCAGATTGCTACAACTCTGGGGGCGGCCCGCCGCATTCGTCGTCTGATCGATGATCATGACCATCTGCCCCACCTGCAGGCCTGGGTGAGCAACCTGCGCACCTACCCGGAGCTGGAGCAGGAGATCTTCCGCTGCCTGGAGGAGCATGGTGAGGTGCGGGACAGCGCCAGCCCTACCCTTGCGGATCTGCGCCAGCAGCAGCGGCGGCAACGCAGCCAGATCCAAGAGCAGCTGCAACAGTTGATGAGCCAGTACCCCCAGGCGCTGCAGGATACCCTGATTGGCCAGCGGCAGGGGCGGTTTGTCCTGATGGTGAAGGCCACCCATCGGGATCTCATCCGCGGCCTTGTGCACGACAGCTCTGCCAGTGGAGCCACCCTCTATGTGGAGCCCTACGCTGTGGTGGAACTGGGCAACCGCTGGCGAGAAACCCAAGCTCAGATTCAGGCGGAGGAAGAGCGGATCTTGGCCGCGCTCTCGGCTCAGGTGGCTTCCGTCGCCACCGATCTGGAGCATCTGCAGGGGGTGATGGTGGGGTTGGATGTGGCTCTGGCTCGGGGTCGCTACAGCCTCTGGCTGGAGGGCAATCGTCCCCAGTTTGTCTCGGCAGGATTGCGCCTGCGTCAGGCCAAGCACCCTCTGCTGCTCTGGCAGTCCCGCGCCGCCGCCCCTTCGGAGGGTCAAGGTTCTGCCGTTGTCCCCATCGACTTCACCCTCGCGGACTCCATTCGTGTCGTGGTTATCACCGGCCCCAACACCGGCGGCAAAACCGTTGCCCTGAAAACCCTGGGCCTGCTGGTGCTCATGGCCAAGGCGGGGATCTTCCTGCCGGCTCAGGATCCGCCCCAGCTGCCTTGGTTCGACGGGGTTTACGCCGACATTGGGGACGAGCAGTCGCTGCAACAAAATCTCTCCACCTTTTCGGGGCACATCCGCCGCATCAGCCGCATCGTGCAGGCCCTGCAGTCTGCTCCGGAGCCGGCCCTTGTCCTGTTGGATGAGGTGGGGGCGGGCACGGATCCCACCGAAGGAGCTGCCCTGGCGGCTGGGCTATTGGAGTACCTCTCGGAAAGGGCACTGCTCACCCTGGCTACCACCCACTACGGCGAGCTAAAGGCCCTGAAATACCAACATCCCGGCTTTGAAAATGCCTCGGTGGAGTTCGACGAGGTCACCCTGGCCCCCACCTATCGCCTCTTGTGGGGGATCCCAGGCCGCTCCAACGCCTTGGCCATTGCCCAACGGCTGCAGTTGGATCCAGAGATTCTGCGGCGGGCCCATCGGCACCTGCAAGGGGAAAGCCAGGTGGATAGGGTCATTGCCGGCCTGGAAGCGCAGCGGGCTCAATTGGAAGAGCGGGCGGCCCAGGTGGGATCCCTGCATCGAGAGCTGGAGAGCCTACATCAACAAATGCAGCAGCGCAGCCGCCAAATTGCCGAGCGAGAAGCTCAACTGGAGCACAAGCAAAACCAAGAACTGCAAGCCCTGTTGGCTGCTGCCCGTCAGGAAGTGGCTGCCGCCATCCGCAGATTGCAGCAGGGAGAGGATCCCCAACGCATTACTGCCGAGCTGGCGCAAATCCAGCAGCGCTACTCTCCCCCACCGCCGCCCGTGGATATGGAGTTTGTGCCAGAGGTGGGAGATCGGGTGCGGCTGAGAGGCTTGGGGCAGACGGGAGAGGTGATCGCCATCGAAGGAGATGTATATGTAGTGCGCAGCGGCATCCTCAAATTCACAGTGCCACGGGGGCAGTTGGATCCCATTGATGAACACCAGGCTAAGCAACGCCAACGCCCCAAAGCCCCACCTCCCTCCCCTGCAGCCACCGCTCCCCTGAACCTGCGCACCAGCCAGAACACCCTCGATCTGAGGGGGAAAACCGTTGCTGATGCTGAGGCCATTCTGGAACAGCACTTTGCCCAAGCTCCTCCCGGCCCGGTTTGGATCATCCACGGCCACGGCACAGGGCGCCTGAAAGCCGGCGTCCAGGCTTATCTCCAAAATCACCCGCGCGTTCAGCGTTTTTCAGCCGCTGATCCCGAAGACGGCGGTACTGGAGTGACCGTGGCTCATTTACAGTGAGGCTTGTACAGTGAGGCTTGCCAGTGCCAGAAGGGAGTAGAGGTGGTCGCGTTGGCATTCTCGAGTCGGAGACCGGACAAGTGCCGGGCAATGTCTCAAGCTTGACTGTGGAGCACTGCCGCTGCTGAGCTGACGGGCTGGGATCCCTTCTGTTGCCGCTGGCTTTGCCAGAGCCAGTAGCCCCGCACCAGTTGGCTATCCCCAATGAGCTTCAACATCACCGCCACCGTTGCACCTGTCCAACTGAGAGGCCCAAAGGCGGCGCCTGCTGCTGCCAACAGCGCCAACCCAGAAAGATTTAGCCCCAAGCCTTGCACCCACATCCACAAGACAGTCTCGCGCTCTGACATCTGTCAGCTCCTAGAGGAGAAATAGGATAGCCCTACTGTCCTGAATCTGAGCAGAGACGGGGATGGGGTTGAGCCTTGACACCGCTGCCCAAAGCTGCACACTTGAGGGGGGCATATTCCCCCTACGGATGGGCTGCTTCACCCAGCCACTCCTGCAATCGGGCCAGAGCCAGCCGCTTCTGGGCAGCGGAGCGTATCGTGCCCTCCGTGAGCCGATTGAAGCCATGCACCAACCCCTTGCCCCCCAAAGCCACCAGCGTTACCCGATGGGTTTGCCCTGGCTCAAAACGCACTGCGTTGCCGGAAGGGATGTTGAGGCGCATGCCAAAGCTGGCGGCGCGATCGAAAACCAGGGCTCGGTTCACCTCAAAAAAGTGAAAATGGGATCCCACCTGAATGGGCCGATCCCCTCGGTTGGTAACCTCCAGGGTCACGGTGGCCCGTCCGACGTTGGCTTGGATGGGATCCTCTGCCAGCAACAGTTCCCCTGGGATCAGGGCCGGCTCTGCGTTGGCAGCAGGGTTGGTTCTGGATTGGCGAGCCATGGGGACGACCTCCTGAAGTCTCTGGGTCTTTGGAGCATCTGGGGGATCCCTAGCGAATGGGGTGGTGTAGGGTAACCAGCTTGGTTCCGTCGGGGAAAGTAGCCTCCACTTGAATTTCCGGGATCATCTCTGGGATCCCGGGCATCACGTCCTCGCGGGTCAGCCACGTCAGCCCCTCGCTCATCAGTTGGGCGACCGTTTTCCCCTCCCGCGCCCCTTCCAAGACTGCTGCGCTCAAGTAGGCCACCGCCTCAGGGTAATTGAGTTTGAGGCCCCGCTGCCGCCGATCCCGAGCCAACTGGGCAGCCAGGTAGATCAACAACTTGTCTTTCTCCTGGGGGGATAAGTACACGGGACAACCTCAAAGATAAAAAAGGATACAGGGGGGACAGCAGCAGGCCCAGTTGGCCTAGAGTTGACCGAACTCATGCGCAGAAATCCCCAGTCTTGGCGCAGCGGACTGTTGCTACGCAACAAGGTGGCTAGCCGTAGTTCATCTTCTACCACCTCTGGGCAAAAAAGGGGAGCCCAGGCTACAAGAGATTTCACTCTCTCCTGCACAAGCAGCAGTCTCAACCTCTTCCGACATCGGGTTTTGCAACTTCCTTCCTAGGCAACCCGCTATATAAAGAGTAACAATAGATGCATATAGATTAGAAGATGTAAAAGTCTGTCTGGATTCCTATCTCAGCTCTGAGTTGGTTTATCCTGGAGCAATTTACCGGCTCTGTATTAACAGTTTCCTTTGATAGGCGTTGACTGGGTTCTTTTGATCGGCTATGAAACTCGAACTGACTCCCCGCCAGCGGAAGATTCTCTGGGCGACGGTGCGCAGCTACATTGCGACGGCTGAACCTGTCGGTTCCAAAACCTTGGCCCAGTCCTACAACTTTGGGGTGAGCACGGCCACCATTCGTAACGACCTGGCCACCCTTGAGCAAGTGGGATTGCTGTTTCAGCCTCACACCTCCGCCGGACGGGTTCCTTCCGACTTTGGCTATCGGGTTTATGTCAACGATTTGTTGACCTCTGCCAACAGCGGTGGGATCCCCCACGATGCTCCTCAGCCGGATCCCCATCCCGCTCTGCAACAGTTGATGGATCAGCTTGGCCGTGAGCTGGGAGACGACCTAGACAGCCTCCTGCAAAGGGTAGCTCAGCTTTTGGCCCATCTGAGCGGTTGCATTGCTCTCATCACTCCTCCTCAGGGGCCGGTGGTAGCCATTCATCATGTGCAGTTGGTGTCGGTAGCGCCAGGGCGGGTGATGGTGTTGGTGGTAACCGACTCCTATCAAACCCATTCAGCTCTGGTCAGCCCCCCCGACTGGCCCAGCGACTCCCGAGAGGATTTGGAAGATGAATTGCAATTGCTCAGCAACTTTCTCACCCTGAAGCTGCGGGGCAAAACCTTTGCCGAGTTGCAGGATCTGAGCTGGCTGAAACTGGATGAAGAATTTCGTACCTACGGCCATTGGCTCCAGCAACTGCTGCGCTCGGTGGTGCAACGCTGTCTACAGCCCTCTCTGGGGCAGGTGTTCAGTGCCGGTATGGCCGAGTTGATGCGTCAGCCGGAGTTTTCCCAGGCCCGGCAGGTGCAGGCAGTGATGCAGTTGATCGAGGAGGGAGCCAAGCAACTTCAGGGGATGATTGGGCTCCATTTTGCCGATGGGGGTTTGCCCTCTCTGCCGAGCTCAACGGAGATGGATCAGGAGTCGGGACAGTCTGCCCGCAAGACCCCGGTGATCATCTACATTGGCAGCGAGAATCCACTGGAGTCTCTGCACCACTGTACGGTTATCGCCTCCACTTACCACCGTCGCTCAGCTCCTCTGGGTACGGTCACCTTGCTGGGGCCGACCCGAATGGCCTACGAGCGCAGCATTGCTGCTGTGCAGGCGGTGGCCTCTCATCTGACCCGAGCTCTTGCCTAAGGGATCCCATGAAGGCAGGCAGGGTCTGGGTTGCACCTGAGCAATAGCAAGCTGTGGCCAGGCTCTCTCCTCTCCACCTGCGGGTACAGTGCGCCATTCGGCAGCGGCAACTTCTTCACCCTGGCCAGCGACTGCTGGTGGCTTTTTCGGGCGGGCAAGATTCTTTTTGCCTGCTCCAAATCCTGCGGGATCTACAGCCTCGCTGGGGCTGGCAGCTCTTCGTTTTGCATTGCGATCACCGCTGGTCGGCAGATGAAACGGAGTGTGCTCGCTTTTTGCAGGGGTGGCTGCAGCAGCAGGGACTGCCTCATGCTGTTGAGACTGCGGATCCCATCCGCCGAGACGAAGCAGGGGCCAGGGCTTGGCGCTACCAACAACTGGACAAATGGGCCCGCATCTGGGATTGCAGCGCCGTGGTGATGGGGCATACGGCCACGGATCGAGCAGAGACGTTTTTGTGGAACTTGTTGCGGGGAACAGGAGCCGCCGGGCTGAGCAGCCTGGATTGGCAGCGGCACCTAGACGACCGGGATCCCACCTCTGCCCAGGTGGTGCGACCCCTGCTGGGTCTATACCGTTGGGAAACCGAACAATTTTGCCAGCAGCACCAATTGCCGGTCTGGCCGGATCGCAGCAACCAAGATCTGGCCCATTGCCGCAACCGTCTCCGCCTAGAGGTGATGCCTTACTTGAAACAGCACTTTAATCCGCAACTGGAAGCGGCCCTGAATCGGGCTGCCACACTGCTGCAAGCAGAACATGAGCTGGTGGTAGCTCAAGCAGCTCAGCTATGGCCACAGGTATATGAGCCCGCTTTGCCAGGGCTGCGACGGGATCCCTTGCGGGCTGCCCCCTTGGCTCTGCAGCGGCAGGTAATGTTCCAGTTTTTGTCCCTGGTGTTGCCCCACCACCCCACCTTTGAACAGGTAGAAGCCGGGATCCAGCTCTTAAAAGCAGACCGAGGCAGCCGTAGCCCCGATTATCCAGGTGGGCACTGGCTGGAAGTGAAAGGGGATCACTTGGTTTGTTTCCATTAATTTTTCCATTAATTCCACTTCCCCGAAGGGAAGCGACTGATTCATTAATAGTAAGTATCACCACTGATTGTGGCAATACTTGGATACGATTAGCATCTTATGGTAATAATACAGGCCCGAGTCCATTGGCTACAGCACCTGATATGACCACTGCATTTGTACCTACCCCATCACAATAGGCAACCAAGACAATAGATTTAAGCCCGTATGCTTCTCAAACCGCCGCCAGAATCAGATTCCAATTGCGAAGTGGATGGGGAAATGTTACTTATCTGGATTTATTTAATACCTCCAACTGTTAGCGATGGCTACCAACGATAACATGATGGGTACTTCTATGAGTACACCAACCACCGTGGCTAACGACGCACCTGAATTAAGACCAAAAAGTGATATGGCCACGGCAACTGCGAGTTCAAAAAAATTACTGGCACCAATCATCGCAGCCGGTGCACAAACCGGATGTGATAAACGGAGCAATTTTCCACCCAGCCAGGTTATAAAAAATATGAAGTAGGTTTGAATGGTCAGTGGTATGGCTATCAACAAAATGGTGTATGGATGATCCAGTATGTGTTCGCCCTGAAAGGCAAAGAGTAAAACCAGGGTTGAAAGCAATGCTAGTATGGAAACAGGACGAAGTGCCGGAAGAAATTTTTGTTCAAACCAATCCTTTCCTTTTCGTTGAAGCAATATCCGATTGGTCAGATAGCCCGTAGTTAGCGGTATAACAACAAAAACAACCACCGAAGTAATCAGTACTTCATACGGTATCTGTATGTTGGTTACTCCCAGCAGCCATTTTACAATGGGTACAAATGCAACCGGCAGAATAAGATCGTTGACTGAAACTTGTATTAACGTATAATTGGCATCGCCTCTTACCAAATAACTCCACACAAACACCATGGCTGTGCAGGGTGCGGCACCCAGCAGAATGGCGCCTGCCAGGTACTGGTCTGCATCTTCCGGAGTGATCCAGGTAGCATACAGATTTTTAAAGAAAATCCATCCAAACAATGCCATGGTGAAAGGTTTGATCAGCCAGTTTACAGTAACTGTCAGCGCCAGTCCTTTCCAATTTTTTGAAACACCGCCTATCGATGAAAAATCAATCTGTACCATCATCGGGTAGATCATCATCCAAACCAACACCGCTACCGGAATGTTGATGGTATATATCTGCCAGCTTTCAAGCACCGAAACAGAATTCCCCAGTATTTTCCCAAGACCAATGCCTGCAGCAATGCATAGCGAGACCCAAACGGTAAGGTATTTTTCAAAAAACTTCATGGGTTGAAATTTAATTACAGCGTTTCCATTAATTCCACTTCCCCGAAGGGAAGCGACTCCCCCCGATTATAACCCTTGCCCAGAGGTCTTGTTTTCGGCTGCAATTTCCCCTTGTTTTTCTCCGCCGAGGGGCCTGAAACCCTTGCCCAGAGCGGGATCGACCGGGTCAACGGAAGAATCAGGGTTTGAGGTTTGTCGCCGACCCTGTCGCTAACCATGTTGGTGTAGAAATTAACATGGATCCTGGGGTCGCTGCCTGGATAGGTTGGATAGGTTGGGGGCTTGGGCCAGCCCTGGGCAATGGGGCTTGCTGGTGGCGTCCGTAGAACAGAGTCTATGAGAGAATCTCTCGGCCCAACCGTGGGAAAAGTGTCGAGCATGTTAAAAGTAGACGAAAATGAGATCTCGATAGGATGCTAGTTTGCCTATCGACTGTTGTCGCTATAGTGGCTGAACACCATGCTGGATCCCCTTTTGGAAGAGAAAATCCGTGAGCAAATCCGCACCCACAAGGTGCTCATCTACATGAAGGGCACCCCGGAAATGCCCCAATGTGGGTTTTCCTATGCCGCCGTTCGTGTGCTGGATAGTTTGGGCTTCCCCTACACGGCGATTAACGTACTCGAGGATCCTGAGATCCGCCAGGGGATTAAAGAGTTTTCCAACTGGCCTACTATCCCGCAGATTTATATTGATGGGGAGTTTGTGGGCGGTTGCGACATCATCCAAGAGATGCACGCCCGCAACGAGCTGCGTCCGCTGGTCGAGGCAGCCTTTGCTAAGGCCACGGCTCAATCTTAAGGGATCCCATCTCATCCAGAGGGGTTGCCATGCTTACCCCCGACTACCTTCGGCAGCACCTGATGGAGAAGCTGCAGGCTCTTCATGTGCAGGTGGAGGATGAGTCCCACCTTCACATCGGCCACGGGGGCGGGACAGGAGGGCACTACCGAGTTCAAGTAGTGTCGCCTTCGTTTGTCGGCAAAACGACCCTACAGCGACATCGCCTGGTGTATGCCGCTCTGGCGGAACACATGGGGCGGAGCATTCATGCTTTGGCCCTGCAAACTTACAGCCCTGAAGAGGTTTCTGCGCAAGGGATCCCTGAGCAGATCGGCTAGCATAGAGGGCAAAATCGCGGCCCCATCAGGGCAGAGGAGGGAGCATGGCAACTCTTTTGGCCACCTGGCTGATGTCAGCCTTGAGTGTAATGATCCTGGCTTGGCTTTTGCCCGGGATCCACGTCTCTGGATTCGGGGGTGCTTTGGTGGCGGCTCTGGCCATTGGTCTGGTCAATGGTTTGGTCAGGCCGATTCTCCGGTTGATCACCCTGCCGATTACAATTCTTACCCTGGGCTTGTTTTGGCTAATTTTGAACGGCATCTGCTTGGTCATTGCCGATAAGCTGGCCGGGAATGCTTTCAACATCGATAATTTCGGCTGGGCGTTTATCGGCGCAATTGTACTTTCCATCGTCAGCGGCTTGGTTCAGCAGGTTTTTGAGCAAGGTGCGCCGAACTGACTTCGTCCCCAGCCGTGAGAGGGCAGGGTTTGGTTCAAGATTGCAGGGGGTACGCTAGGGGAACGTCAACACTCAGCCCGACGATAACCAAAACCAACTTTAAGGGATCCCGATAAGCTTTACTCCATTGGCCCTGCCCGCTAAGTTTTTGCCGCAGAACCATAGGATTCTCCACAGATAGCCTGCACAAGATCTGCCAATGGCTAACATCAGCAGGATATTGCGAGCAGGCGTTTGATCTGTGGCTGCTTTATCTAAGCCTAGCAAATCGATAGGAAACCAGTAGGGGATCAAGTTGGTCGATCTGCAACTCAGGAGCTGGTTGGTATGAAGGCGTTGCTGCTCTATCCGCGTTTTCCTCAATCATTCTGGTCTTACAATCGCACCATTGAGATGGTGGGGCTAAAAGCGCTAATGCCACCTCTGGGCTTGATCACCGTTGCTGCTTTGCTGCCCCAACACTGGGAGATTCGCTTTGTGGATCGCAATGTAGCTGATGAAACAGAAGCCGATTGGCAGTGGTGCGATCTGGTGATCTTGTCAGCCATGTTGGTGCAGAAGCAGGATTTCCACGCCCTCATTCGCAAAGCGGTGCAGTTGGGCAAAAAAGTAGCGGTGGGCGGACCCTATCCAACTTCTGTGCCACAGGATGCCCTGGAATCTGGTGCTCACTATTTGGTTTTGGATGAAGGGGAAGTGACCATACCGGCCTTTGTCAAGGCTCTAGAAGCTGGGCAAGAGTCGGGCATTTTTCGGGCTGCGGAAAAACCGGATGTAACCCAAAGTCCTTTGCCAAGGTTTGATCTGCTGCCCATGGATCAATACTTCATGATGTCAGTCCAGTTTTCACGAGGTTGCCCCTTCAATTGCGAGTTTTGCGATATCATCTCTCTTTACGGACGCAAGCCAAGAACCAAAGAGCCAAGTCAAGTGCTAGCTGAGCTACAGGCCCTCTATGACTTGGGCTGGCGGGGTTCGGTATTTGTAGTGGATGACAATTTTATCGGCAATCAGCGCAACGTCAAGCGATTTTTACGAGAGCTGATCCCCTGGAGCCAGAAGCGCAACTATCCATTTACCTTTATGACAGAGGCTTCAGTCAACCTGGCCGAAGATGAAGAACTGATGAGGTTAATGGTAGAGGCGGGTTTCTATGCTGTCTTTTTGGGCATTGAGACCCCAGACCAAGACAGCTTACAGATGACTCAAAAGCTACAAAATACCCGTCACCCTTTGGTGGAGGCCTGTCGCAAGATCAACGAGGCCGGACTGCTGATCTATGCTGGGTTTATTCTGGGCTTTGATGGAGAGCGGCCAGGAGCAGGGGAGCGCATTCAGGCTTTTGTCGAGCAAACCGGTATTCCTCAGCCGATGTTAGGCATTTTACAGGCTTTGCCAAACACGCAACTCTGGAATCGCTTGAAGAAGGAGGAACGTTTGCTGGAAGGGATCGGCGTGACTGAGTTCGGCGATCAAAATACGCTGATGAATTTCATTCCCACCCGTTCTCTATCGGAGATTGCCCGAGAGTATCTGGAAAGTTTTTGGAAACTGTATGATCCTGCACGATATTTGTCTCGCTGCCTGCAACAATGCCTGAATATCGGCATCAAAGATGGCCGGCGGCAAATGATGAAGCTGCCCCTTCGCAAAGGGATCCATCTGCTTCTACAACTCATCTGGCGGCAAGGGATCCTTCATCCCGAAATCCGCGCCCAATTTTGGCGGCAGCTATGGACGATTTGGCGACAGAAACCGAGCCTGCTGAACCTATATTTGGGCCTCTGCGCTGCAGGAGAACACTTTTGGGAATATCGGGAATTGGCCCGCGCCCGGCTTACCCAGCAACTGGGATACGATCCTTTGCTGGCCAGCTCATCTTGACAGTATTTCTGGGGGAATGGTCTATCGATAGAGGATGCCCGGATGGGGCCTATGCGGCGACGACAGTTGGGGGCGATGGTGCTGGGATCCCTGTGGGCTGTTTGGGGAGGCTCTCGGCAGGCCCAAACGTCCGGGCGCGGAGATTGGCTGGCCGTGGAGCTGTTCAGCCGCTGGAGTGCGGATCCCTTGGTCGAGTTGGAGCTGATGGGCCCTTTTGTTTTAAATCAGCAGCCTTTTCCAACAGGCACCTGGAAGTTACAGGTTCGCCGCCAAGAGCTCCTTCTGACCGGGCCGGGACAGCCTCGTCGCTACCAGGGATCCCTTTGGCTACAGGGGGGAGCCCTGCGCCGCTTCGCAGGGGAGGAGCGTCGCTATCGGGGTTGGGTACAGATTTGCCCGGAGGGTTCAGGTCGCCTGCATCTGGTGAACTGGGTCAAGTTGGAAGACTATCTGCTGGCTTTGGTGCCCAGCGAAATGCCTGCCGATTGGCCAGCCGCCGCCTTGCAGGCGCAAGCCATCTTGGCCCGCACTTTGGCCATTCCCCATCTGCACCCCGGCCCCAGAAGAGAATGGCCCTCTGCCCCGATAAGGCCATTGCAAGACTCCACCGCCCACCAGTTCTATGGTGGCCTGGCCTATGAGACGGCGGCGACCACTGCTGCGGTGCGGGCAACCCGAGGGCAGATCCTAACCCATGCCGGCCAGCCGATAGAGGTTCTGTTTCACTCCACCTGTGGGGGCCACACCAGCGCCAATCAGGATATTTTTGCCCCACCCGCCCGCCCCTACCTACAAGGGGTGATCTGTGACGGGTGTCGCGCCTCTCCCTTCTATGGCCCTCACAGCGTCCGGCTCAGCCGACGGGAGTTGGAGCCAGCCTTCGGCAACGGCGATCTGGAGATTGTGCAGTCGGATCCCTGGGGTCGCCCCCTGCGCATCCGCGTTGGATCCCAACTGTTGACTGGCCAAGAGTTTGTGCTGCGCCTTGGCCAAACCCTGGGTTGGGGGATCCTCCCCAGCAACCGCTTCACATGGGAACGTCTCCAGCCAAAGGCCGGCCAGCAGGAAGTGTACCTTTTTACCTATCGCGGAGCCGGGCATGGGGTGGGACTGTGTCAGTGGGGATCCCGCGGCTTGGCCGAGCAGGGCTACACAGCGCCGCAAATCCTCAATCACTACTTCCCCGGCACCCAGGTGATAACGTTGAGCTGAAGGCTGTTGGCCCCGACTCCAACTCTCATTTACTCCCGTGTCCCTTGCACACCCCCATCGTCGCCATCCTGCCTACTGCTACTGCAGTGAGCTGGAACATGCCCAGATTCTCAAGCGCCAGCAGCAGGATCCCTTGCCGTTTGCAGAAGCAATGGGTTGCATTGCCAATCGGGAAGCCGCTGTGGCCGCTGCTTGCGGCCCTTGAAGCAGTTGTGTCGTCAGCAAAACTGTTACATGGCTAACCCCTAAGCCACCTTGAGCAGGCGACCTTGGGCCATCGCACCCCAAGAAGCTGACCTCAGGCGGGGGCTTTGGGGGTGATCTTCACAATGGTGGGACGGGATCCCACCTGGGCTGACCCATTCGCTTGCGGCTCTTTGGCCATCCCGCCGCCGGTGGAAGTGGTTTGTGCTTTACGCCGCTTCTGCGGCACAGCATCTCCAGCCGGCTGGGCTGTAGGGCTGCTGGAGGCAGCTTTGGCTTGGGCTTTACCTGCAGAAGCGGTCGAGCGGCTTTTCCCCTTGACCTCTGCAGAAGAGACTTCTTTTTCAGCCAGCACCTGCAGAGCCATTTCCAGGGTAACCGCTTCGGCAGGGATCCCTTTGGGCAAAGAGGCATTGACCTTGCCATGTTTGACATACAGCCCGTAGGGGCCGTCGTGCAGATTGACCGGCTCACCATCCTCAGGATGGGATCCCAGCTCCCGCAGCGGCTTGGCCGAGGCGCGCCCACGGCTTTTCTTGGGCTGGGCCAGCAGCTCCAGCGCCCGCTCCAGGCTGATGGTCAGCACATCCTCCTCGGCGGGCAGAGAGCGAAAATCGCCATCACAGACTACGTAGGGGCCGAAGCGGCCAATACCGGCCTGCACCTTTTTCCCCGATTCCGGGTGTTCCCCCAAGGTGCGAGGCAAGCTCAGCAACCCCAAGGCAATCTCTGGCGTGACCTGATCCGGTTTCAACCCTTTGGGCAGGGAGGTGCGCTTGGGTTTTTTGTTGTCCTCAGAAACTTCCCCCAACTGCACATAGGGGCCATAGGGGCCCTGCGGGATCACGTAGATGGGCTCTTGGGTTTCCGGGTGAAAGGCAATGGGCTTGGGGCCTTCCTGCTTCCGCTGGATTAGCTCCGCAATGTGTTCTGCGCTCAGATCGGCGGGGGGAATATCCTCCGGCAAGTTGGCGCGCACCTCTCCAGACTCAGTTTCAACTGCTACATAGGGGCCATAGGGGCCAATGCCGATCTTGACAGGCAGGTTCTCCAGATGGATGGAGCGGGCCAGGCCGGAATCAATTTCCAGCTCGCGCGCCTTCACCTGTCCCTCGAGACCCTGCTCGCCCAAGAAGAAATGGCGCAGATAGGGCAGCCACTCCGCCTGTCCAGAAGCAATGTCGTCCAGCGTTTGCTCCATCTCGGCGGTGAAGCGGGTATTCACCAGGTTGGGAAAGTATTTTTCCAGTAGCTCGGTGACTGCAAAAGCCGTGTAGGTGGGCACGAGGGCATTCCCCATCGGCCTGACGTAGCCACGGCTCATGATCGTATTCAAGATGGTGGCGTAGGTGCTGGGGCGGCCAATGCCCTCACTTTCCAACACCTTGACCAAGGAGGCTTCCGTATATCGGGCTGGAGGCTGGGTTTCGTGGGCAACGGGTTCCAGCTTCTGGCAGCGGAGGGGATCCCCCTGCCGCAACAGGGGCAGATGCACCTCCCGATCCTCTAGGGCAGCATCGGGGTCGTCGGATCCCTCCACATAGGCGCGGAAAAAGCCGGGAAAATCGATGCGCTTGCCGCTGGCCCGGAACACCGCATCGTCTACGGCGATGAGTACGATGGTGTGGGTCTGCCGCGCCTCAGCCATTTGGCTGGCGACGGTGCGCTTCCAGATCAGGTCGTAGAGGGCCAGCTCCTGGCCGGAGAGGGGGGTTTGGCTGGGCAGGCGAAACTCTGATCCAGCAGGACGAATGGCCTCGTGGGCTTCTTGCGCCCCTTTGGTTTTGGTGGTGTACTGACGGGGCTCGGGGCTGAGATATTCTCTGCCGTACATCGACTCCACGCAGGCGCGGGCAGCGCGGATGGCCTGCTCCGACAGGTGGACCGAATCGGTGCGCATGTAGGTGATGTAGCCCTCTTCGTAGAGCTTTTGGGCAATGCGCATCGTCTGCTGGGCCGACAGGTGCAGCTTGCGGTTGGCCTCCTGCTGCAGGGTGGAGGTGGTAAAGGGAGGGGCAGGTTTGCGGGTGGAGGGGCGCTCTTCCACAGAGCTGACGATCCAGGCTTTTCCCAGCAAGCGATCCCGCAGGGCCTCGGCCTGGGCCTGATCCAACAACACCACATCCCGCCCGGCAATGAGCTGGCCGGTGCTGGGATCGAAGTCTTGCCCATTGGCCAGGCGTTTGCCACCCAAGCTCACCAGCTCTGCTGGAAAGACAGCCTGCTGGCCGGCGACGGTCGTTTTGGGCTGCAGCTCCGCTTTGAGATCCCAGTAGGAGGCTTTTCTGAAGGCGCGCCGCTCCCGCTCTCGATCCACCAAAAGCTTGACCGCCACCGACTGCACCCGCCCTGCCGAGAGTTTGGGGGCAATTTTTTTCCACAGCAGCGGCGACAGGGTATAGCCCACCAGGCGATCCAAGATGCGGCGGGTCTCCTGGGCACGCACCAGTTGTTCATCCACCTCACGGCAGTTTTGCAGCGCCTCCTGAATGGCCTCGCGGGTAATCTCGTGGAACACCATGCGGCGGGTGGGCACTTTGGGTTGCAGCACCTGCTGCAAGTGCCAGCTAATGCTTTCCCCTTCGCGGTCTTCGTCGGTGGCCAGGATCAGCTCGTCCGCCTTCTTGAGCGCTTCCTTCAGCTCCTTGACCACCTTTCTTTTGTCCTTGGGGATGACGTAGAGGGGCTCGAAGTCGGCGTGGACATTGACCCCCAGGCGGCTCCACTCTTCTCCTTTCAATTCTTCTGGAATTTCAGATGCCGAATCGGGGAGATCCCGCACATGTCCCATCGAGGCCTGAACTTCGTACCCTGCGGGCAAGAATCCACGGATGGTACGGGCTTTGGTGGGAGATTCGACAATGACCAGCTTAGGCATAATTGAGGTTGGCAGCAATCGGCTTAGGTTGTCGCATTTCCCGCCCCAAGGATTGGGCGGGCCAGCATACACTGCAAGAGGTGCTTAAGATAGACAGCCTACTTTTCTGGAGCGTAGCAAGTCTACCTGCGCTTGACCAGCCGTCATCGGCGATGATCCGAGCGGTCTGGCCCCATCTGGCTGCTTTGCAGGACGATGAAACTACACCATTTTTCCATTCGCACCGCCGATATCTTCCGCTCCATCGCTTTTTACGAGGGGCTGGGCTTTGCGGTGGAAGAACGCTTTACTGCCGGGATCACGCTGGCCTGCTGGATGCGTGGTCCCTGGGGGCGCTTAGAGCTGATGCAGGTGCCGGATCCCCGGCCTGCCCCGGATCCCTTTGGGGATCCCCACTATGTGGGCTACTACCATCCCGCTTTGGAGATCGAGCCTGCATGGGAATCCTTGGCCGCTTATTTGGAGCATCTGCAGGCGCAAGTGCCGTTCACCCTGCTGCTCCCGCCCCAGCAGCAGCAAATCGGCAATCAAATCTACGAGGTGGCCTTCATTGCCGATCCCGATGGCCTACCCATCGAGTTGCTCCGCCTACAGGGATCCCCAAAATCCGAACGGGGTTAGCAGTCTGCATTCGGCAAGGGGAGTGGTTGAGGCTTTCACCCAGAGAAGTGGCGCCGACGTTTGCTGAGCTGCCGATCCTTCTGTTGGACTTGCCATTGGGTGGAATCCAAAATTATGGTTATGGTTGTTTCAGGTTAAGATGGGGAACCTGAGCTACTGAGAAAAGCCTTCTGGCCCCCTATATTGCTTCGCAACGCTGACGCGACGACGCGACCAACGGTTTAGGTGTGGGCAAAGTGTCCTAGTTTGAATCGAAATGACTGTAAGTCTAAGGCTAAGCTGTTGATATCCCCCCTGCCCGAAGGAAAGGGATTCTGGTTCCTGGTTCTGCGATAGCACTAAAACCTATTTAGTTTAGGTTGGATCCAGTCGCGAGACTGTCGGGTTTTTATAGCGCTCCGCGCCGCCGTAGGCGAGAGCAGTTGACTACCCTGCCCCTGCTAACAAACACATATAACTATAACAAACGTATAAAGTAGTACAAAGCTGCCCTGGAAGGGCGGGGCTTTAAACCCAGTTTTCTTGGTAGAGCCTGTGGGGAACTAGAGAGGATTTGTTGGTTGTAGACCGAATTGGCAATGAAAACTCAGCTTCCGGTTACCCTCTTGACGGGCTTTTTGGGCAGTGGTAAGACTACCCTACTCAAGCGCATCTTGGAGGAGGAGCATGGGTTGCGCATTGGAGTGATCCTCAACGAGTTTGGCGAAATTTCCATCGATGGAGAGCTGATCAATCTGCCCGAAGAGGGGCTGATGCAGCTCAGCAATGGTTGCCTTTGTTGCACGGTGCGAGAAGATTTTGAACAGGCAGCCCGAGAGCTGCTGCAGCGTGCCCAGGCGTTGGATTACCTGGTGGTGGAAACCAGTGGGGTAGCGGATCCCAGGCAGGTGACGGAGCTATTTGTGCAGAGGACTTTTCATGAGGAGTTGCGCCTGGATGGTGTGGTGACGTTGGTGGATGGGGCCGAATACTGGCAGAATTTCCGGCGCTCGCAAACTGCTGCCCACCAGATCAGCAGTGCCGACATTGTGTTGCTCAACAAGGTGGACTTAATCGGCGAAGCCGAACGAGAGCGGATCCTTCTGGATCTGCGCCGCTACAACCCCGATGCCCCTTGCCTGCTCACCACCCATGCCCAGGTGCCCTTGGCCCGCATCTTGGATGTGCATGCCTTTCGTCCGGAATTGTGGGATCCCAGGCTCCCCAATGCAGAGACTGAGGCCCACCATAGCCATCACCTCGAGGAAGACGGGATCCAATCGGTGAGCTTTCAACTGCAGCAGCCGCTGGATTTGGCGGCTTTTCGCGATTGGCTACAAGACATGCCCGAGACCCTTTTTCGCGCCAAGGGGGTGCTGTGGGTTGTGGATGAGCCGCAGCGGGTTATCTTTCATCAGGTGGGCCAGCGGCAAACCCTTTTTCTGGAACGGGACTGGGATCCCGATGAGCCCCGCTTGTCCAAAATTGTGTTGATTGGCAAAGGGCTGGAGCCGGAACAGCTGGCTGCCGGCCTCAGCCGGGTGTGTGGGGCAACCGCCGCTGGCTAAGGATCCTCTTCAGTTTTTTCGGTTTTTGGATTGGGTGACCTGGGATGGCTCGCAGCAAACTTTCAGAGCAAGAACAACAGCAAATTGTTAGCGCCTACCGCGGCTCAGCAGCGACCGCCGTCGAATTGGCGGAGCAATTTCAGGTGAGCATCACCACCATCACCCGCGTGTTGAAGGAAAATATCGCTGCCGATGAGTATCAGCGGTTGATCCATCTCAAACGCTCGGCTGCCCGCCGCAAAGACATGGGGGAAAAAGCTGTTGTTGGCGGGATCCCAGCCCCAGAGCAGCAGATTTTGCCGCTGGAGCCGGAGTTGCCTTCTCCATGTCCCTTGCCGGAGCCCCCCGCAGAGCCGAACGCAAACGAGGAAGGCGAGGATAACACCGCTGGAACAGAGTCTCTGCCAAAACTGCCCCCAGAAGAACTGCCGTTGGCGGCTGGGCTTCGGGAAGATCTGGAGGATGTGGAGGAAGAGACCGAAGAAGACCGTGACCTTGAAGACGAGGACGAAGATGAGGACGACCCTGACTATCTCCTAGAAGATGAAGATGGGCCAGAAGAGGATCCCCTCACCGATCCCAGCTATCAAATTCAGGTATTACCCCTGGAAGAGCTCACCCTACCGGAAACCTGCTATGTCGTTGTTGACCGCTACCAAGAACTGACCACCCGCCCTCTCAAAGAATTCTTTGGCTCGGGATCCCTGCCCATCGAAGGGATCGACAACGCCAATACGCTGCCCATTTTCGACAACCACAAGGTGGCCCGTCGCTTTTCCGAAATGAGCCGTCGGGGCAGCAACACCTACCCGCCCTACCGGGTGATCCAGTTTCCCGGCTACATCCTGGAGATTGTGCGCACCCAACTGCAAAAGAAAGGCATCACCCATCTGCTCATGGATGGGCAGATCTACAGTCTTTGACCATCTCCTCAAGCTCAGGAGCGGGGGATTCCCGTTACTGGCGCAGGTTTGCAGCCCTGCGTGAGCGCCGTCGGCCTACTTCGCCACAGCAGCAGTACCCGTCTCTTCGGACATTTGGACTGCCCCCGCCCCCACGGGCTTATGGATCGCTCCTCAGCTCCCCACTCACACTGATGGAACCAAAGGCTCATGCCGTGACATACTTCCGCACTCATGCTGATGCAAAGCGCTCCGCGCCGCTAAAGCGAGAGAGGGCCGGGCTTCTCGGCGGCCTAGCTAAGCCTTGTAGCAGGCAGAAATACGCAAAGTTTGTGATCATTCCACAGCCGTCGCCGCGTATTCCAGCTCCTCTTCCACCACTTCCGGTGGGGCCTCTGCCGCTTGTCCTTGCTTAGCGGCCAGCAGTTGCTCACGGTACTTGGCTGCCATTTCCTCAGCCTTCTCGTAAACCAGCTTGGGATCCCGAATCATGTCGCCGGGATTGGGCTCCAGTTGCTTGGTGGACAGCGAGATCCGCGCCCGCTCCGCATTTAGCTCGATGATCATCACCTTCACTTCGTCGTTGACGTTGAAGACGCTGTGGGGCGTGTCAACATGATCGTGGGAGATCTCGGAAATGTGCAGCAGGCCGGAGACGCCGCCAATATCGATGAAGGCACCATAGGGCTTGATGCCCCGCACCGTGCCAACCACCACCTCGCCCACTTCCAGCTTGTTCATCTTCCGCTCCACCAAGGCGCGGCGATGGCTCAACACCAAGCGGTTGCGGTCTTCGTCCACCTCTAAAAACTTCAGGGGCAGCTCTTCGCCCACCAGCTCTTCTTTTGGCTTGCGGGTGCTGATGTGGGATCCGGGGATAAAGCCCCGCAGCCCCTCAATCCGCACCAGGGCTCCACCTCGGTTGGTAGCAAAAATGGTTGAGCGAACGGTGGCATCTTCTTTCTGGAGCTGCCGTACCCGTTCCCAGGCCCGCATGTACTCGATGCGGCGGATGGAGAGGGTCAGCTGTCCCTCTTCGTTTTCTTCGGTGAGGATAAAAAACTCGCGGGTTTCTCCCGGCTGCAGCATCTCGTGCGGGTCTTCCAGGCGGCTAATCGACATCTCCTGGAGCGGCAGAAAGGCAGCCGTTTTGGCCCCAATATCGATCAAAGCACCGCGTGGCTCCACCGAGAATACTGTACCCGCCACAATTTCGCCAGGGCTGAAGTGATAGTCGTACTTATCCAGAAGGGCGGCAAAGTCTTCAGTGGTAAAACCTACATCGGCAGCAGTGAATCGACTCATAGGGGTGCAGTAACAGATCAGTTGCGCGGGATAAAGGGTAGAAGGCCAATCGAGTTTGGCAGGATCCCACTTCCACTTTCCCACCTGGGGAGGATGTGGCTGGGAAATACCATCGTAGCTTAGAGGAGCGTCTTTTGTGGCAAGTTTTCCGGCATCTTGCCAAGCTGGAAGATAGAAGATTTGGGAGAAGAACGATTGCACTTTATCGACCAAGCCGAAATTGAAGTGCAAGGGGGAAATGGCGGGGATGGCATCATTGCCTTCCGCCGTGAGAAGTATGTGCCGGCTGGGGGGCCATCCGGCGGCAATGGCGGGCGGGGCGGCTCGGTGATCTTGGTGGCCGATCCCGGCCTGCAAACTCTGTTGGATTTTCGCTTTCAACCGGTGATCAAGGCGGAACACGGGGCCAAAGGGGGGCCCAACCATCGCAGCGGGGCCAGTGGTGCGGATCGGCTGGTGCGGGTGCCCTGCGGTACTGTGGTGTTCAATGCGGAGACGGGGGAATTGTTGGGCGATCTGGTGGGCAAGGGGGATCAATTGCTGGTAGCCCGTGGGGGCAAAGGCGGCTTAGGCAATGCCCATTTTTTGAGCAACCACAATCGTGCCCCCCGCCAATTTACCAAGGGCGAAGCGGGAGAACGGGTGCGCCTGCGCCTGGAGCTGAAGTTGATTGCCGAGGTGGGCATTGTCGGCCTGCCCAATGCGGGCAAGTCCACTCTGATTTCGGTGGTCTCCTCTGCCCGGCCCAAGATTGCTGACTACCCCTTCACCACGCTGCAGCCCAATTTGGGGGTGGTGCCCCATCCATCGGGAGATGGGGTGGTGTTTGCCGATATTCCGGGGCTGATCGAGGGGGCGCACTTGGGGGTGGGGCTGGGCCATGAGTTTTTGCGCCATGTGGAGCGTACCAGGGTACTGATTCATTTGGTGGATGGCACGGCGGCGGATCCCGTCAAGGATTACCAGGTTATTCAGCAGGAGCTGCGCGCCTACGGCCACGGGTTAATCGATAAGCCACAAATCCTGGTTTTGAACAAGATCGATGTTCTGGATCCCCAGCAGGTTGCCGAGCGCGCCCAGAGGCTGTCTGCTGCTGCCGGCACTTCGGTGGTGACCATTTCTGCGATTGCCAAGCAGGGGCTGGATCCCCTCTTGCAGCGGGTGTGGCAGTGCCTGGGTCGGGGATCCCAACAGCCTGCGCAGTTGGATCTTGTGGGAGCCATCCAGTCCTAAGGCAGAAGAATCTTAGAATGGGAAAGCCCCTGCCTTCCCAGAACCCAGAGACGAGTGGCCATGTATATCTCGGCGGAGGATCTGCCACCGGATTTGCGTCAGATTATGTTGGCCGTTGAACAGGCGGCTCAGGCGAGGGCGGGAGCGTGTGTGGAGCTGCTGATGCTCCTGCGGCTGCTGGAGGAGTTGCACCGCGCGATCCTGGAAGGTGCCTTTCGGGAGTCTTTGCCCAACACCCGTCAAGCTCTGTATCGGGTGCTTCAGGATTTGGAAGAAGCCGGCGACTGGCCCTATCTGCCCCGTCTGCACATCCAAGCCCTGATGCAACAACTGAAGGACTGGCCCGAATCTCAGGGATCCCCGCCCGCGTCGGTGCCACCGACCCCTCGCCCTCTTGTGGAAAACCCTTTGGGGGGGAGCTGCTCCGAGTCTTGACCTCTTCCCATCTGCCCGATGGCCGAGTACTTTAAGCTGCATCCGCAACAGCCCCAGGCCCGTTCCATCCGGCGGATTGCGGCGGCTTTGCGGGAGGGGGCGGTGATGCTTTACCCCACCGATACAGTCTATGCCATTGGCTGCGATGTGACCCACAAACAAGCAGTGGAGCGGGTACGCCGTATCAAGCAGCTCTCCAACGACAAGCCTCTTACCTTTTTGTGCCCTTCTCTCTCACGCATTGCCCACTATGCCCAGGTAACCGATTCGGCCTATCGGCTGATGCGG
Organism: Thermostichus sp. MS-CIW-38; assembly: GCF_054058415.1. Taxonomy (NCBI): domain Bacteria; kingdom Bacillati; phylum Cyanobacteriota; class Cyanophyceae; order Thermostichales; family Thermostichaceae; genus Thermostichus; species Thermostichus sp. MS-CIW-38. The sequence goes on from NZ_JBSSAH010000009.1 coordinate 28,254, forward strand.
CGGCTGATCCCCGGCCCGTTTACGTTTCTGTTGCCGGCCACCAAGCTGGTGCCCAGGTTGGTGATGGATCCCAAGCGGAAAACCACCGGCATCCGGGTGCCCGACTCGGCCATTTGTCAGGCTTTGCTGGAAGAGTTGGGCAATCCAATTGTCTCCACCTCTGCCAAGCTGGGGGGGGATCCCGTCGGATCCCTGGACTTAAGTTCTGGGCAAGCCTGGGAGTGGGAGAGCGACCCCTGGGATGAGGGTGGGATCTTTGCGGCTGAAGAGATGCGGCAGTTGGAAAAACAGGTGGATCTGGTGCTGGATGACGATGCCCCCCGCCGGGCCAAGGTCTCTACGGTAATCGATTTGACCGGATCCGAGCCGCTGGTGGTGCGGGCCGGGCTAGGGTATGAGCAGGTGGCAGATCTAAATCTGAAACCCGTAGAAGAAGACGGTTGAGGGCAGCCGGATCTGGCGTTCTCTAAAATGGGGTTGATGCCTTGGAGTGTGCTCATGGCCCTGGCTCAGCAAAAATCGGCTCTGCTGCACCTGCTGGAGGCGACCGACCGGGGCCGGAAAGTCTCCCCTGAGCAGCAAGCCCAGATCCTGTCTCAAATTGCCGTCCTAGAAGCGCTCAACCCCACCCCCAAGCCAACATCGGCCCCTGAAGGGTTGGAGGGGAACTGGCTCACCCTCTTTACCACCAGCACAGCTCTGCTGCGGCTGGCACAGTTGCCTTTTTTGACCACCGGCGAGATCTACCAGTGTATTCGGGCCAAAGCTGGACGGGTCTTCAACGTGGCGGAGATCCAGGGATCCGGTTGGCTGGAGGCTTGGATGCCACGGGGAGTCTTGGCTGTATCAGCGCGCTTTTACCCCGAATCTGAGCGCCGGGTGAGGGTGATTTTCGAGCGATTGGTGCTCGGATCCCAAGCTTTGATGAGCTACGAGATCGAGAGTTTTCTCTATTTGCTCGAGCGGGCTCCGGAGCGGATCCCGGCTATTCAAATCGATATCCGCCGCCGCGAGCCAACGGGTTGGCTGGATATCACCTATTTGGATGAAGATTTGCGGATGGGCCGGGGCAGCGAGGGGAGTGTATTTGTCCTGAAACGGGTGAGTTGAGACTTCGGCTAGCCGGAGGGCTTAGAGGGTTCCGTTTCGGCTATTTTGTGAGATAGGTTTTGGGTTAGGGTGAAGCTTATTTCCTGTAGAACTTGCAAGGCGCGGTAGGACTCCCGCAAAGCTTGCAGCTCTTGCTGAGTTTGCTCCAGTTGCCGGGCTTTTTGCTCCTGTAAGAAGCGCAGCCTTTGATTTTCGGACGCCGTGCGACGCAGAACGTGCTTGAGTTTCTGCTTCTGCTGCTGAAGCCGAGTCCGCCTCACCTCCAACTGCTGCAGTTGGATTTCTTGGAGTTCCAGTTCTATTTTCAGAGTGGCGACCTGCATCTGGGCGACCTGCATCTGGAGTTGGCGAAGTTTTTGGTTGAGCTCTGGCTCTGGTGTGGGTTTTGCCGACTCAGGGCTTGGGGAAGAAGGTGATGACAATTCTTGTAGGGGCTGCAACTGTTGGGCCTTGGCCTGCGAAGCTTGATCCTGGTGCTGCTCGCCCTGCAGTCTTACTTGAGTGTGTTCGCTTACTTCGGTTTCAGTTTCCGTCTGCTGCTCAGCTTGATCAAGAATTTGTCGATCGCGGATCTGGGTTTGAGGATCCTCGTCAACCGACTGCAAAGGGAGAGAATCCTCCTCGGGTTGCCGAGGGTTGCCGCCATAATCGGCAGGATCAAAGGGAGACAGGGTCGCCACCAGCGATTCTCGAAAGTCGCTCCAGGAAGCCGACTGCAGACCCATCTGAACCACCTGCCAAACCCCATAGGCAGACCCAATTCCAGCCAGGATCCCAGGGATCCCGGCCAAGGATAAGGAAACCTTGGGCAGGGTGGGCAGGATCTGATCCAGCAGCCCCACCACCAGGGCGAAAACAAAGATCCCGCTCCCCGCGGCAGCGGCACCTGAAACCCAAGAGGAGCGGGAGAGCATCATCGTTTTTTCGTCATCACAACCGCTAGAGCGGGAAAACCAGGTTCAAAAATGGCCTGTCTGCACTCAGTTTATCCCGCCAGCAGCCTCTGTTTCCCTCTTAGGGCACCTGCCAAGCCCGTTGGTGGTAGCCCTCTAATTGGGCCCAGGGATCCCCAGCCGCTGCGTGGGTGTGGCCGTGCTGAGGGTGATGGTGAGAATGAGGGTGGTGATGGGATCCGTGCCCGTGATGGTGGTGATGATGCTCGTGAGGATGGTGATGGGTATGCCCAGCTCTGACCTCTGCGCTCACGGCCAGGCGAAACTTGCACAGGTGGCAGTTCATCGGGGTTTGGCCCTGCAGGGCTTCCTGCTCCAGTTGCTGCAGGCTGTGCAGCACCGTATCCACAAGGCCCAATTCCGGCAGCATCAGCCAGTCGATTTCCGGCTGTCGTTGTCGTTGTTTCTCCACTGCCGCCTCGATTTTTTTCACCAACACCCCCGTAAACAGAAAGTAGGGCAGCACGATCACCCGGCGCGGCTGCCAGGACAAGGCCCGCTCCAATCCCACGGGCAGGCGGGGATGGGTAATGCCGATAAAGCAAGTTTCCACAGCGGCAAACCCAGATCCTTCCCAAAGCAACCGGGCCAGTTTACAGGCTTCGGCATTGGCCTCGGGATCGCTGGAGCCGCGACCCACAAACAGGAGCACGGTTTCTGCTTCTGGGATCCGCTGCGGTTGGGCAGCTATCAGAGCAGCCAATCGGTCTCGCAGCAGTTGCAGGATCTCGATGCGGATCCCCAGCGGCCCACCGTAACGAATGCGCAACTGGGGATAGAGGGCCTGCAGGCGATCCAATTCCATCGTCACATCGAACTTGTTGTGGCGGGCCCCAAACAGCAACAGCGGCAGGGCCACGATCTCCTGCCACCCTTGGGCCAAGCACTGCTCTACCCCCTGGGCAATGGTTGGCTGGGTCAGCTCCAGAAAACAAGGGATCACCGGTCGATGGGGAGTGAGGGATTGGTAGACTTGGGCCAACTCCAGAAAGGCTTGCCGCCCTTCAGGGTCGCGGGATCCGTGGCCGATAAGCAATAGGGGCAATGAAGGAGAAGCAAGCTGCCCAACCGAAAGGGGAGGGGAAACACTGAGGGTATTCAACACAAAAAACTCCGTTCCTTGTGAATCGCAAGGGGTACAGGACAACGGCAGGTGGGTGTTCTGGCTGAGGGAGGGATCCCATCACAGTTGCGTCACAGTGGCGGACTTGCACCGCGCTTTCCCCAGTCTGCCTGAGCCTTTTAGGTTAGCTTGCCGCTTGCCATTCACCAAGCTCCCGGGGGGGATGTTCTTGCCTGCCAGAAGATAGCCCTGAGGCATGAGCGGTACGGCAGACTCATGCTCAAAGGGCAGCAAAACTGTTGCCGCGCTAATCCCCCTTGCCCCTGGGAGAGGGCCTAACGCCGGCCCGCTGGTCTGGGGGGCTGAAAGTGTCGCAGGCGCAGGGCATTGGCGACCACCGAAACGGAACTCAGGGCCATGGCTGCCCCCGCCAGCATGGGGTTGAGCAGCCAGCCTGTAAAGGGATAGAGCGCCCCAGCGGCAATCGGGATCCCCAGCGTATTGTAGATAAAGGCGAAGAAGAGGTTCTGGCGGATGTTGTTGAGGGTGGCCCGGCTGAGTTGAATGGCAGTGGCGACTCCCCGCAGATCTCCCGACATGAGGGTAATATCGCTGGCGGCCATTGCCACATCCGTACCCGTAACGATGGCGATCCCCACATCCGCTTCTGCCAGAGCCGGAGCATCGTTAATGCCATCTCCCACCATCGCCACCCGCCGTCGCGGTTGTCTTAGGCTGCGTATGTAAGCGGCCTTCTGATCCGGACGGACTTGGGCAATTACCCGCTGAATGCCTGCCTGCCGGGCAACCGCTTGGGCCGTGGTGGGGTTATCCCCGGTTAGCAGGATCACCTCTAGACCCATCTGTTGCAGCTGTTGCACTGCCTCAGGAGAGGTGGGTTTGAGCGGATCGGCAATGGCCAGCAGCCCCACCAGGCTCTGGGATTGGGCTACGCCGATCACCGTTTTGCCCTGGCTTTCCCAATTCTGAACCCGCTCTGACCAAGAGGGATCCCAAGGGATCCCCATCTCCTGTAGCCAGCTCAGCCGACCGATGCGGATCCACTGGTCTTCCACCCAGGCTTCTGCCCCACTGCCTACCCTTGCCTGAAAGTGCCAGGCAGGAGGGATCACAATTTTTTCGGCTTCGGCTTTCTGCACCACCGCCTGGGCCAAAGGGTGTTCCGAGTGCCGCTCTACTGCCGCTGCCAGGCGCAACACCGTCAGGGGAGAGGAGCCATTAGCCCAAATATCGGTGACGGTAGGGCGACCTTCGGTCAGGGTGCCGGTTTTGTCCAAGACCACCGTGCGCAAGTGGTGGGCCAATTCCAGGCTGTCGGCACTTTTCACCAGGATCCCCAATTCTGCCCCTCGTCCCGTGGCCACCAGGATCGAGGTGGGGGTTGCCAACCCCAGCGCGCAAGGGCAGGCGATGATCAGCACCCCAATCGTGTTCACCAAGGCCAGCGTCAGGTTGTCCGCCAACACCCACCAGAGCACAAAAGTTAGAACTGCCACCCCGATCACTGCCGGCACAAACCAGGCAGTCACCCGATCCGCCACCTGTTGAATTGGGGCTTTGGATCCCTGAGCTTCCTGCACCAGGCGCACGATCTGGGCCAGAACTGTGTCTTTGCCCACCCGCCGCGCCTCCATCACAAAGCTGCCCGTCTGATTCAGCGTTGCCCCAATCACCTCATCCCCCGCCGACTTGAGTACAGGCAGGCTCTCGCCGGTCACCATCGACTCGTCGAGGGTGGAGGATCCCTCTAGGATTACCCCATCCACCGGCACCTTCTCGCCGGGGCGCACCCGGATCCGATCCCCCACCTGCACTTCCCGAATCGGAATATCCTGCTCCACCCCATGGCGAATTACCCTTGCCGTTTTCGGTTGCAGCCCGATCAGCTTGCGAATGGCCTCAGAGGTTTGCCTTTTGGCCCGTTGCTCCATCCACTTACCCACCAGAATCAGGGTGGTGACCACCGCCGACACTTCGTAATACACATCGGGATGCAGTCCCTGCCGATGGAAAGAGTCGGGGAAAACCGTTGGGAAAATGGAATAGAAGAAAGCCGCGCTCGTCCCTAAGGCCACCAGCGTGTTCATATCCGCCGAACGCCGTTGCCAAGCGGCCCAAGCGCCTCGATAAAAATGCTTGCCCACCCAAAACTGCACCGGAGCCGTCAGCAGCAACTGCAACCCAGGATTGTGCAGCCACATGGGAAAGCCCGGGATGTCCATCCCCAGCATCATCGGCAGGGATCCGATCACCAGCACCGTGCTGATGCCCACCCCTATCGCCACCTTGAGCTTCAGTTCCCGTTCTGCGGCCCGTTGGGCGATCCGCTCTGGATCCGACAGATCGTCCAGCTGCCAATCCTCCTGGATAAGGCGCGCCCGATACCCCGCCCGCTCCACCGCCCGAATCAACGCCTGCGGATCCACCAGCCTGGGATCCCCTTTGACGGTGGCCTGCTCGCTGGCAAAATTCACTGATCCGTGGGACACCCCCTGCACCTGAGCGAGGGCCTGTTCGATGCTGCGGGCGCAGGAGGCACAGCTCATCCCTTGCAGGGCCAACTGCCAAGTGCCCTCAGGAGAAGGCGCAGAGGCCGATAGTGCAGCCGATGACTTTTCAGGGGCAGGCATGGCAACACCTTGTTGATGAAACGACAGCTACTCTCCACCCTGGGCAGGGCGAAGGCAGCCATCTGTACAGGAATTCAAAACAGACGCCCGACCGTTCTCGACCCAGCCTTGACTAGGCCGGGGGATATCCCACCTGGGTGAGGGCCTGCCGCAAATCGCCCACAGGCCGCTCAGAAGTAATCCGCACCTGTTTGGTTTTGGGATCCCCTTCCACCTGCGCCTGGGGATCCAGTTGCCGCACCGCTTGCGCAATGGTGTCTATACAGGCCCCACAGGCCAGCTTGGGCACCGTCAAAACAACCTGCATCTTGGAAAACCCCCCCAATGCCACTGAAAGGATGCTAAACCTTACAGTGGGCTGGAAGGTCAAGAGGGAGGCTGAGGCTCGTCCATATTCCAGCGGTAGTCCACCTGATAGCCCCGCTGTCGCCACTCTTCCTCCAGTTGCACCTGTTGGGTGAGGGCTTTGCGCAGGGAGTTGATCAGCTCTTGCGTGCGGCCTCGGTTGCCAAAATCCTGTTCTTCCACTGCCGGAAAGGTTTGCCGCTCCAACACCCGCAGCAGAAATTCGTAGTGGATATGAGCCGGCACAGGAATACGTTTCATCGATCCAAGCAATCCTTAGAGATCAATTGTTCTCGCAGAGATCCATTGATAAATGGTTTTCATTCACTGAGATGACAACAGGTGGCGCACAGCTTGGCCGGGATCCGGCTGGGTCACCAGCGCTTCCCCCACCAGCACAGAGCGCACCCCCCAGGCCCGCAACTGCTGCAGATCGGCGGGGGTATGGATGCCGGACTCGCTGACCACAGGCAGATCGCCAAGGAGCTCCGAGTGGGCGGCCAACAGGTTGCGCGTTGTGTTTAAGTCCACCGCAAAGGTTCTCAGATCGCGATTGTTGATGCCAATGAGCACCTGCCCCCTGGAGTCTTGCAGTTGAGGCAAACGCAACACCCGCTGCAACTCTTGGGAAGTGTGCACCTCCAGCAGAGCCGCCATGCCCAATTGCCGAATCAGCTTGAGAAAGTAGCCCAAATCCGCATCCGAGAGAATGGCGGCAATCAAGAGCACCGCATCTGCCCCCAGGCTGCGGGCCCAGAGGATTTGGTAGGGGTAGAGGATGAACTCCTTGCAGAGGATGGGGATCCCTACTGCCTGACGGATCCGGCGCAGATACTCGCCGCTGCCCTGAAAGAACCGCTCATCTGTGAGCACCGAGAGGCAACTGGCCCCACCGGCTTCATAGCTCTGGGCAATGGCTACCGGGTCAAAGGGATCCCGGAGAACGCCGCGGCTGGGGGAGGCTTTTTTGACCTCGGCAATCAAGGAAACAGGGTGAGGCGACTGGGTAAGAGCCGCCACAAAATCCCGCACCGGCGGGGCTTGATCCAGTTGCCGTTGCAATTGCTTCAGGGGAAGCTGCTCCCGTTGGCGCTCCACCTCCTGTTCTTTGTGCCAGACGATCTCTTCCAAAATGTGGCGCGGCTTGGCTTCCGGCGCTGTTGTCTGGTACACCTGAGAGGCTACGACCACCGGCGGGGCAGGAGAACGCCGACGAATAGAAAGCGGCTCACCTTGCAGCTCCATACAAACCCTGAGCAGAACCCTACACCACACCCTAGACTACCTTAGTGCTCCGCCACCGGTTTGAATAGCTACCCCAGGCATCCCCAAAACTCATCTGGCGAAGGCGTTTTTTTTACCCTATGGTTGAGTCTAGAAAGGTGGTGTAGTCTTTGTGCGCCTCGGCGAGCCATGTTCTGGCGGCCGTCCATTTTTCCCCGGCCAGGGGCAGTGGCTCGGTGGGGTCAAGGCTGGTGCTGTCCATGCTGTTTTAGAGGAGTTCAGGCGTGCTGTACCTAGCAGAGCTATCCAAGCCGATTGGATTTGCCAAGTCGTCTCTGCAATTGCTGGCCAAGCAGCAGCAGGACAATACCTGGGTGGCCGTGAACGAAGAATCCATTACCTTGGAAGGCCGCATCGCCCAGGAGGCTGGGCGCTTCAAGGATGGGTCATTGGTGCTGGCGGAAATCTCCGGCAACCGTCAGGTCGCCCGCATCAGCGAAGCCGCTCGCCAACTGGTGACCTATCTGCAAAACTTCAGCCAACTTCAGCTCAGAGCCCGCAGCCAGGAAGAGGAGATCGAGGTTTGGAAACAGTCCCTCACCTTTCAGGCGCATGAGCTTACCCGCCGCGAGATGGAGCTAGCAGCCCAGGAAGAAGAGGTGCAGCGGCTGTATGAGCAATACAAGAGTGTGGAGGAAGATCGCAAACTTCTGGACAGCCTCAAAGAGGAACTGGCAGCCCAGCAAGCTTACTTGGCTGAACAACAGCGCCTGCTCGGAGAGCAGCGGGAAGCTCTGAATCGGCAGCGGCAAGAGTTGGAAGCCCAGTTGCAAGAAGCTCGCTCCAGCCGCTTGGGGGAGGCAGAAGCAGCGCAGCTACAGGCTTTGGTGCAGCAGCTCCAGGAGACTCTACATCCGGCTGGGGATCCCTTGGCGCTTCTGCAAAGCTTGAAAAGCCACATTCAGCAGCAGCAGGAGCACTTGAATCAACAGATTGCCCAACTGGAAGCAGAACGTCAGCAGGCCCAGGCCCGGCAAGACGAGCTGGATCGAGACTACCGCGCTTGGCAAGAACGCCACACCGCTTGGTGGGGATCCCGACAATCCCTGGAGCAAAGCCAAGCAGAGTGGCAAACTCGACAGGGATCCCTGCGAGCCCATCAAGAGCACCTGCAGAGGATTCTCCAGCAGCTGCAATCTCAAGAGAGCCTATACCAGAAAGCCTCTCGTCTGGTGCAGGAGTACGACTTTATCGTCGATGGCAGCAGCAACGGCAGGGCTGGGGAGCCGGCGATCTCGGTCGAGGAGCTGGCGGCTTTGGTCAGCCAACTGCGCCGGGATTACGAGCAGCGGGCGGCCCAGGTCAGCCAGCAGCGGGCCGAGCTGGAGCAAAACCGGCAAACCCTGCGGGAGCTGCAAGAGCGGCTGGCCAGCGCCTCTCCAGAGGAGCGGTTTGACATCGAGATGGATATCGACTATGCCCAGTCTGCCTGCAGTGCTTTGGAAGAAGCCCTGCTGCCTCAGGAAAAAAACCTGCAGCGAGAGTATGAAGAGTTGACCCGCCAGGAAGCCCGCCTTAGACAGCTGCAAAATCAAGCTGCTGCCCCGGTTCAGGTCGATATTGGGCCGCTTCTGGAACAGATCGGCAGCCAGAAGCAGGATCTTCTCCAAGAAAAAGGTCGTCTGCAAACCCTCATTCAACAACTGGAATCGTCCTTGCCTTCTCAGCAGGAGCAGCTCGCCCGCCAACGGCAGGAATTGGAGCAGCAGTGGCAACACCTGGAGCAAGAGGAGGGATCCCTGCGGGCGCGCGCCCAGGCCATGGCAGAAACCTGGGGTCGCCTCAATCACCTGCAGGCCACCCTCTACCCAGAGCGGGATCGGTGGGCAGCGTTGGCGGGAGAATTGGCGCAGTTGGAGACGGAGCTGAGCCAACACCAAGCCAGAAACTCCACCGCACGCGACCACGTCCAACAGGTACACTTTCTCCTGGCTACCCTCGCGCAGGCGTGAGGGAGTTCAAGTTTCCTGTGGGGGGTGGGGAGAACCGGCGCAAGCGGAACTGCGGCCTTAATTGAGGAAAACAAATCTGGTAAAATTCGCTAGCACCCTGCAGCCACTGGGGCTCCCAATTCTCGGGCGAGGGGACTGCAGAGGTTAGTGCGTTTTGCCCCGCTTCTTGCTTGCAGTTGCCAAGGATATTCCAGTGTGAGGTCAGCTTGTGCGAATTGCGGTCGATGCGATGGGGGGTGACTACGCTCCCGAAGAGATCATCAAGGGCGCCCTGCTGGCCCATCGGCAGCTCCGGGTCGGGATTGCACTAGTCGGTCGTCCAGATTCCCTCAAGCCCTTTTTGCCTCAGCCCTTGCCTGCTGGGATCACCATCGTGCCTGCCGAGGACGATGTGGGCATGGCGGAAGAGCCGCTGATGGTGCGCAAAAAGCCCAAAGCCTCCATCAACATCTCGATGCAACAGGTGCGCTCCAACCAAGCGGATGCCGTGGTGGCCGCCGGGAATACCGGAGCAGCGATGGCTGCGGCCTACCTGAATTTGGGCCGGCTGGCAGGGATCGATCGCCCGGCCATTGGCGCTCTTTTGCCCACTTTGAAAGGCAAGCCGGTGCTGCTGCTGGATGTGGGGGCCAATGTGGATTGCCGGCCCCGCTTTTTGGAGCAGTTTGCCCGCATGGGATCCCTCTACTGCCAGTGCGTGCTGGGGATCGAGCGTCCGCGGGTGGGCCTGCTCAACATCGGCGAGGAGCCCAACAAGGGCAATGATTTGGCTCTGGCCACCCACCAGCGTCTGGCCCAGTTGCCAGGGATCCATTTCGCCGGCAATGCCGAGGGGCGGGATGTGCTGACCGGGGAGTTTGATGTGGTGGTGTGTGACGGCTTTGTGGGCAATGCCCTCCTCAAGTTTGCCGAAAGTGTTGGCCAGGTGATCACCCAGGTGCTGCGGGAGGAGCTGCCCCGCGGCTGGCGCGGCAAGTTGGGCTGCTGGCTGCTCCGGCCCAACCTCAAGCAGGTAAAGCGGCGCATGGACTACGTGGAGTATGGCGGTGCTTTGCTGCTCGGCGTCAACGGCATCTGCGTGATTACCCACGGCAGCTCCAAGGCGCCGATGGTCTACCACGCCATTCGCCTGGCCAAAGAGGCGGCAGAACAGAAAATCCTACAGCGGCTGCAGGCGGAAATGGTTGACCCTCGCGAACCTGAATCCAACCCCAGGCGGCGCACCCGGCCCCTTCAGGTCTACTCTGGCTCTGGCCCGGAAGTCTTGCCGTTGGGATCCCTGGAAAGGACTTCCTCCCGCTGTCCCGAACCCGTGGAAGATGCCCAGCCATAGCCTCCCGACCGTGCGGCTGGTGGGGGCAGGGGCTGCCCTGCCGGATCCCTGCCTGAGCAACGACGATCTCGGCCAGATCGTCGAAACTTCCGACGAATGGATCTGGCCCCGCACCGGCATTCGTCAGCGGCGCATTCTGCCCCCTGAGCTGAGCTTGGTGGATTTGGCGGTCCAGGCAGCCAAGGCCGCTTTGGCTCAGGCCGGGATCTTGCCTCAAGACCTGGATTTGATCCTGCTGGCCACTTCCACCGGTGTCGATCGGTTTGGCTCGGCCCCTCAGGTGCAGGCAGCTCTGGGAGCAACGCGGGCGGTGGCTTTTGATCTGACGGCAGCCTGCACAGGCTTTGTCTTTGCAGTGGCCACGGCAGCGCAGTTTTTGCAAACCGGGCTGTACCGGCGGGCCTTGGTGGTGGCGGCGGATGTGCTCTCCCGCACGGTGGACTGGGCAGATCGCACCACCTGTGTCTTGTTTGGAGATGGGGCCGGGGCGGTGGTTCTGGAGGCGGGGGAAACCGGCGGGATCCTCAGCATTGAGCTGCGCAGCGATGGCAGTGGCAGCCAGCTGCTCAGCTTGTCCATGGCTACAGAGGCCAAGCCCCTGGTGAGATCCCTGCAGGTGGGGCAGTATCGCTGCTGCCCCATCACCATGAATGGCCGCGAGGTGTACAAGTTTGCCGTCCAGGCGGTGCCGGAGATCATCGAGAAGGCTCTCTTTCGGGCTGGGATCCCGGCGGAAGCAGTACAGGGATATTTTATTCATCAGGCCAACCAGCGCATTCTCGATGCGGTAGCCAAGCGTTTGCAACTGGATCCGCAGCGGGTGGCCAGCGTCTTAGAGCATTACGGCAACACCTCGGGCGCTTCGGTGCCGATTGCCTTGGCCACTTGGATCGAGCAGGGACGCTTTGGCGCCGGCGATCTGGGGGTGATGGCGGGCTTTGGCGCCGGCCTTACCTGGGGGGCGATTGTGTTTCGTTGGGGGAAATGAATTGATGACCGTTGCCTGGATCTATCCCGGCCAGGGATCCCAAGCGGTGGGCATGGGAAGGGACTTGCGGAACTGGCAGGGAGCAGCCCAGAAGTTGGCTTTGGCCCGTGAGATGTTGGGATGGGATCCCTTAGCTCTGTCGGAAGACCAGATCCACCAGACCGGCTACACGCAACCGGCTTTGTTCACCGTATCGGCCCTGTTGACGGACTATCTCTACGCCCAGGGACAGGCTCCTGCCTGCACTGCTGGCCACAGTCTGGGCGAATACAGCGCCCTCTACGCTGCCAGCGTGTTTGATTTCGAAACCGGCCTACGGCTGGTGGCGCTGCGGGGCCAACTGATGGAAGCCGCAGGGGATCCCCCGGGCAGCATGGCGGCAGTGATGGGGTTTGACCGCGACAAGCTGGAGCACCTGTGCCAGATGATCCCCGATGTCACCCTTGCCAACGACAACAGCCCGGATCAGGTGGTGATCAGCGGCTCAGTGGAGGGGGTGCGGGCCGTCTGTGAGCAGTTGCAGGCCAAGCGCACCGTTCCCCTCAAGGTAAGTGGCGCCTTTCACTCGCCCTTTATGCAGGCTGCTGCCGAGGAGTTTGCCCACACCTTGCGCGCTGTTGACTTTCAGCCGCCGCGAGTGCCCGTCTACAGCAACTGCACTGCCACCGCCAGCCGGGATCCGCAAGCCCTTAAGCAGGCGCTGCTGGCCCAGATGACTGCCCCTGTCCGCTGGCGAGAAACCGTGTTGCAGATGGCCGCCGACGGCATCCAAGAGGTGTGGGAAATCGGCCCCGGCAACGTGCTGACGGGCTTGGTGAGGCGAACGGTGCCGACCCTGACGCGGCGCACTGTCAGCAGCCTCAGCAGTTAGTGGATCTGTTTTTAACGGGAAAGAGCTCTGTCCCGCTAACGCGACCAGGATCCCTCCAAGTGGGATCCAACCGGCAAGCGACCCTGGGCCGGGATCTGTCCCAACAACACCTGCAGCAACGCCTGTAGAGAGACGGGGGTAGTGCCGTAGCAGGCCAAATAGACCGGGATCTGGGGCAGGGCAAAGGCGTCGTAGGGGGATCCCAAGGCCAACCCAATCACCTTTTCCGGCGGAAGGGATCCCAGCAGCAACCTCTGCGCCGGATGCCGCCACGTCTCCAGGGATCCCACCAGCACCTGCGCAGCCCTTTGAGCCCCTTCTTGGGCAATCCGCTGCTGTTCGGGGGTGGGATCCAGAGGGATGGAGAACACTTGGGCAGCGGGACAGGCTTTTTGCAGCAGCTCCCCCAACAAAGGTACAGGGGTGATAAGCAGCGGGTCAGGGGCCAAGGGAGGCAGGGATCCCCGTACTAGGGTGATGCTGTCTTGGGCGATTTGGCGGGCCAGTGCCCGGTGGTTTTCCAAGCCGGCAGGGGGGAAAGGGGGGCAGGGGGATCCCAGCCTGTAGCGCCGCTTCAAGGTCAAAATTCGCTCCACTGACCGATCCAACTGCTCAACCGACAAACGACCGGCACGGAACTCCCGCAGCAGATGGGCATAGGCTTCTTTTTGGATGGCCGGGCTAAAGCCGGGATCTGCCCCAAACAGCAGCACATCGGCTCCTGCCCTAAAGGCCAGTTCTGCCGCTTCGGGAATGCCGTAGGTGCGGGCAATGGCCCCCATGGTCAGGGAATCCGTCAGGACAAGACCCTTGAAACCCAGCTTCTGCCGCAGCCAGCCGGACACCACCTCAGGGGCCAGCGTTGCCGGTTGCAAGGACTTCGTCCCGCTGTCGCCGACGGATCCCAGAGCCGGCATCACCACATGCGCCGTCATCACCGCCTCTGCCCCTGCCCGGATCAAAGCCTGAAACGGGCGCAATTCCGTGGTCTGTAGCGCCTCCAGAGGGCGATCCACCCGCGGCAACCCCAGGTGGGAATCCATATCGGTGTCCCCATGACCGGGAAAATGTTTGGGCGTACAGAGGATCCCGGCTTGCCGATAGCCGCGCCACAGGGCCAGGCCATAGTCCGCTACCTGTTTCGGGTCTGACCCAAAGGCTCGGATGCCGATGATGGGGTTGTGGGGGTTGCTGTTCACGTCCACAACAGGGGCGAAGTTGAGGTTAAACCCCAAACTTTTCAGCTCCGTTCCCACCGCACGGGCCATAGCTTCCGCCTTTGCCAGGGATCCCGCTGCTGCCACTGCCATGGCGCTGGGGAACACCGTCACCCCCTCGGTAAGGCGCACCACCGGCCCCCCCTCTTGATCAATGGCTATCCACAGGGGGACAAGGGCTTGTGCCTGAGCGGCGGCAATGAGCTGGGCCACCTGAGGCAACGTTTGAATGTTGCCGGCAATCGAATAGAAGATCAGCCCGCCCACGTGGTAGTCCTGGATCATCTCCTCGAGAGCGGAGGAAAACTCAGCTCCAGCGGAGGAAAACTCAGCTCCCTCAAAATAAACCAGAAACAGTTGCCCCACTTTCTCCTCAAGGCTCCAAGCCCTGGGATCCACTGCGGCAGCGGGACGGGGTCCTTTCGCGTCAGCGGGACGGAGTCCTATCGAGCATGTCAAAGCAGATGTCCTTGGGCGTCGCTGCCAAGAAAGCCGGTCAGGATGAGCGTAAACTACCCGACACCAACCGCTAGGCGGTACGGAGCGGGCTTTTAGTAGCCCTGCAGTTAGCAAGCCAACCACGAGCCTCTGGGGTGGTTTACAGCACCCCCAATCGACCGTTACCAGTGCCTTAAACAACCGTTTCTGGTGTCCGCAGTATTATTATAGCATTCCTCCCGACACCGACCCTACGGGTACAGTGCGGGGCTCCTGCAATTTCTAGCTGAAGTGGCTCTTGCAGGTTTAGAGTGGCGATTGACTTGTAGTTGTGGCCATACTGGAGGGATGGCGTAAAGAACTGTAACCTCAGCAGTACACCAGAGTCATCTTGAAGTGCAGTGATGAAGTGCAGTGAAATAGTGCAGTAAAATTGTCTCTAAGGCGTTCTTTGTTCTTTGTGTTGGTTCTAGCTCCCCTTTCTCCTTAAAAAAAGAGGAGTTGTGAGTGAGAGAAAACCTACCCAAACATTACCTATGGTCAAAACAATCTTCAAGACAATCTCCTCTTCCACCCTGGGGTCGATGATGTTGCCTTTCTCCTGCCGCCAGCTTTGGATAACTGCCTTTCCCGCGTTGGCTGGAGTTACGGTGGCTATTGGCGGCCTTGGGGCGGGAGGATCCCTGTGGCAGGCAGGAGCAGCAGGTTTGGCCACGGGGATGACGGGCTATGTGGCTTCTGCTCTATCTGGAAGCGAGGCCAAAGCCAAAATCCAGCTTCTGCAGCACCTCGAAAATCGACAGAAGCAAAACGAAATCACTCCTTCAGACCTACAGCAACTGCAAAGCGAACTGGCCAACCTGCGTGCTGCCCTTGAAGATTGGGCAAAAGTCCAGCAGAAGGGGGTGGCTGCTGCCCAACCTTATGATGAGGCTCGTTCGCAAGCTCAAACTCCTCAGCTTCATTTTGAAACAGAGATCCAGATCCAATCTCAAGAAGAACGACTTCCTCAGTTACGCGCAGAAGAGCAAAGCCTGAAAGCCTCGATTGGAGATTTACAAGCCAAGAAACAGAAACTCATTCAGTCCCATAAGGAGGGCATAGCCAAGGTAGAACAACTCCAATCAAAACAGAATCTCCTGAAGCAGGATACTGCCCGCTTAACCCAGGCTTGTCGGTCAACAGGCTCTAGTAACTCCATTAAACGGTCACCTATGCCCGCGAAAGGGTCTTCAGACGTATCTCTTGGCTCGGCCCGCATGACCAAAACTGCCGCCGGCGTCGCATGGGCCGACAAATATGACGAAGTCTTTGCAACCCTCGAGGAGCGAATCGACAACCTGGAAGATAGCGCCAGAGCAATGGCAGAACTGGCATCGATGGAAGGCAACGGTAGCCGGTAGGGGCAGACATCCCATCCCAATAGCACCGAAACGGTTCACAGCTCTGGCTCGCCAAAGCCCCGCAGAGGGTGAGCGTGTTCTGAGGGGATCAAGCCCTTAGCCTGCACCAATACCCCAAAGCCCCCCAACCCCATGGGATCCAGCAGCGCGTGAAGAGCATGTCGCCGCCGCAAAACCTGGCCCACATCCACAGCTTCGCCATCAACCGGGTTCCCCATTTGGCTAAGGGCGGCCAGCCGCTCGGTCAATCCCAGGTTGACCAAAAAGCTGCTTTGCCGGGTGAACCCCAGACATTTTAGCCCCAGAGATTCTCCCACCTGCTCTAGGGTGGTAAAGTCCACATGAGCGGTGAGATCCTGGGATCCCACCCGAACATAGGGATCCGTGTAGCTGCCGTGCTGTCGATAGGCCAGGAGCGTACCTTGGGCGCGGTGGGGGCTGTAGTAGCGCTGGGCGGTGTGGCCATAATCGATGGTGAGCACGTAGCCTCGCCGGAGCTTGCGGGCCAGGAGCTGCAGCCACTCCAAGGCTTTTAGGTTCACCTCGGTTTGGTAGCCCGACGGATAGGTTTCTACAGGGATCCCCAAGCGGGCAAAATACTCCCTCAGCTCAGGGGTGGACAGATCCCCCAGCACTTCCCGGAAGTTGGCTTCTGCAGCCTCGCCGCAATCGACATAGATTTCTCGCAAAGCCCCATCCTGCACCTGCACCCGATGCACCGGAAAAGCATCCACCAGCTCATTGGAGAAGAAACAGCCTGTGACCGACTCATCCGGGATCCCGTCCCAATCCAACCAGCGCACCTTCTCCCCAAAAGGGGCCAACCGCTCCTGCTGGAGCTGCCGCAGATGGGCAGAACGCTCCAAAATCCCATAGTCCAGCGCCTGCCAAAAAGAGGGCTGTTCGCGTAAGCGGGCCGCAGGCCTTGCAGAGCGCACGTAGGTCAGCCAATCCTGGGCCAAGCGACCGCTGCCTGCCCCCATCTCGATGACCGTGAAGGCAGAGGGGGATCCCAAAATGTGCCAGAACTGGTGGATTTGCTCCGCCAACAGTTGGGCAAAGTCCGCCGCCAGGTGGGGAGAGGTGAGGTAGTCGGGGCCAATCGGGGATCCCTGCTCGTAATAGCCCAACCCTGGCTCGTAGAGAGCCCACTCCATAAACTGGGCAAAGGTCACCGGTCCCTGAGCGCGAATGCGGCTGACAATCAACTCCCGCAACTTCTGCGTGGCCTGAGGTGTCGATAGAGAAAGACTCGGGTCGCGTAGGTGTTGCTCAGGAGCGATCACAGGTGAGGATTCCAGGGATCCAGACTTACTCAACTCAAACTTACTTGTTCAGGGGACGACGCCAATTTTGGCGAAACTGACGGTTTGAGAGCAGCAGCACCGGCCAGAGGGCCGATACCAGCCACTTCCCAGATCCCGAATAGATGCGATCCGCCTTGCGGGCCGAGTACCAAACTCCACCTGCATAGATTGCCAAGAGCAAAAAAGGCCACATCTCAACCCATCCTGTTCAACGCTGCTCACCAGGTCAGGGATCCCCAATCAGTAGGCATCCTGCAGCTCATAAAAATCAGGCGTGATGTAGTCCTTGCGCAGGGGCCACCCTATCCAGTCTTCCGGCATTAAAATCCGCTTCAGGTTCGGGTGTCCCTCGAAAACAATGCCATACATGTCGTAGGTTTCCCGTTCCTGCCAATCCGCCGACTTCCAAATCCAGTATACGGAAGGTAGGCGTGGATCCTGGCGAGGCAACTTTACCTGGAGCCGCACCTCCTGAGGGCGATCCGCCCCGTCTGACAGCTTGATCAGGTGGTAAAGGCTGACCAGTGGCTGCCCTGCCCCCAGGTCATATCCGCACTGGCACTCCAGGTAGTTAAAGCCGTAGGCATAGAGGGCGGTACACAAGGGTAGGAGAAAGTCCCGCTCCACCTCCAACAGCTCTACCCCCGCTGCGTCTCTCCCCAAATACTGGTGCTCGAAGCCGTTGTCGGCCAGAAACTGGGAAACCGGGCCCCGCTCCAACGTCACCAAGGGTTCCGACTGCTCGCCTGCGGATGGCGGCGCTTGTTTTTCCTGGGCATTCTCCTCTGCCATCTCACACTCCTCCCTGCAAGGCTTTGAGCTGCTGTTCCGCCCGCTTAAAGTCGGCAGTTTGCAAAGCCGGGGGCACTGGCAAGCCAATGGCCGCAGCCAGCTCTGGCGGGGGAGCTTGGCGAGTCTCGCTCTCCAGATACTTGCCGGTGATGATCTCCGGCACAGGCTTGAGGTTGTGCTTAACCGTGTAGTAGCGGTGGGTTTGCTGCAGACGGCCTCGTTCCCGCATGTCCTCGGCGGCGATCTTCTTGCGCAGCTTGACAATGGCATCCATGATCGCTTCTGGACGAGGAGGGCAGCCGGGAATGTACACATCCACCGGGATCAGCTTGTCCACCCCCCGCACTGCCGTGTAGGAATCGGAGCTGAACATGCCACCGCTGATGGTGCAGGCCCCCATGGCGATCACGTACTTCGGCTCAGCCATTTGCTGGTAGAGCTTGACCAACGCCGGCGCCATTTTCATGGTGACCGTACCTGCCGTGATGATCAAATCAGCCGTGCGCGGCGAAGAACGAGGCAGCAGGCCAAAGCGGTCGAAGTCGAAGCGGGATCCCAGCATGGCGGCAAACTCGATGAAGCAACAGGCAGTGCCGTAGAGCAGCGGCCAGAGGCTGGACATCTTGGCCCAGTTGTACAGGTCGTTCACCGTCGTCAGAACGACGTTGTTGGAGAGGTCGGTAGTCACCTGGGGGGCAGCCCCCGGAAACAAGACTTGCGATTTCTCAGACGTCATGACCATTCCAATGCTCCTTTTCTCCAGGCGTACACAAGACCCACCACAAGGATGGCGATGAAAATCAGGGCCTCCACAAAGGCCAACAGCCCCAAGCGGTGAAACGCCACTGCCCAGGGATAGAGGAACACCGTCTCTACATCGAAAATGACGAAGACCAGTGCGAACATGTAGTAGCGAATGTTGAACTGGATCCAGGCTTGCCCAAACGGCTCCATGCCCGACTCGTAAGTGCTGCGCCGCAGGGATCCCCGCCGCTTTGGCGCTAAGAGTACGGAAGCCCCCAGAGCCAAAATCGGCAGCAGAGAGCAGAGGATCAGGAAAACCAGCAAATACTCGTAGCCGGACAGAACAAACACGACGCCAGACTGCCTCAGGTGCTCAACATTTAGATACGTTTCCAGTATAGAGCCAGTCTGGGGCTCCCCTGCGCCACGGGATCTTCAGTTCTATTGATGATCATGATTGTTGGGAGCGGCGTTTTTCCAGCCAGCCCCACACTCCGCTCACCACCGCCCCGGCCATCAGGATCCCCAAAGCCGGCTGAAACAAAGGCAGCCAGAGCCGCATCCAAAGTTTGTAGCCCAGTGGGATCCCAAGAAAAGCCCCGGTTACGGAAAAGACAAACCAGACAAACCCGGCGAACACCAGAAAGACAACGGCAATCAGGAAGTTATCCAGCCAGCGCTTAAAGTCAGAGGAAGTCATGGGGATTGAGGTAGAGCAGCTTGAAGGAGACCTAGAGGCAATCTGGGAACCGAACCTTTTGGGCCGCTAATGCCGATATCTCAGCATCTTTCACCCAGACAGACTGCCGGAATAAGTTCAACAGACAGGGTAGCTTACCCCAGCACTTGGTGAAGATCCCACGTGCACCTTTTTGGGTAGAGTAAGCTGTGCCGGCCCGCTGCTGACCCGCTGTGAACACAACCCAAAACCACGGTAGCGCCAGTAGGATTCCCCAGCCAGCCTGCTAACAATAAGTGAGATTTCCCTTCTGCCGCTTGGTCAGCTCAGGTTGAAGATTCTCCCCAAATGGCTGCACCGGTCGTTGACTTGTCAAGATATAGTGGTAAAAATCTGTTTATACACAATATGTAGCGTTAAGCCGATGTCCATCTCCTCTGGCTCTTCTTTTGCAGACCGCTTGCGATGGGTGATTGGCGATGAAGCCGTCTATGCGTTTGGGCGACGGGCCGGAATTAGCGATACGGCCTTGCGCAGCTACCTGAAGGGATCCGTGCCCAGCATTGACAAGGCCGTGAAAATTGCCCAAGTGGGCCAGGTCAACCTCAATTGGCTGATTACAGGGGAGGGATCCCCGCAGTTGCATCCCGACGCGAAAGCAGAGTATGTGTATGTGCCTTTTGTCGATGTAGCCGCCTCTGCCGGAGCGGGGGTGTTGGTGCGCGAAGAATCGATCGAATCGGTGGTTGCTTTTGAGCGAAACTGGCTGCGGACGCACTTGAAGGGAAACCCTGCCGATCTAAGTCTGATTCGGGTGCAGGGGGATAGCATGTCTCCCACGTTGGAGGATGGCGACTGGATCTTTGTGGAACGGCAAGAGGGCGGGGATCTAAGCTGTGAAGGCATTTACGTCTTTCAGATGGATGGGGATCTGTTGGTCAAACGACTGCAGCGCCTGCCCGGATCCCAGGTGAAGGTGATCAGCGACAATCCCCGCTTTCCCCCTTTTGTGGCGGATTTGGCGGATCCCATCAACGGCCTAACCCTCATAGGGCGTTATCGAGGTCGCATCAGTTTTGATTAGCCTCCCACAGCAGATGGCGGGAAGTGGCAGTTGGACCGACCGAGAATCCCCTTGGCGAGATCGGGTCGCCGGTTAGGATGGGTCTTGAGGGTTGAGTTGAGAGGAGTTCCTGCTCCTTGCCTGCGCCCATCCAGCCGGAGGTTTGCCTGCAATGGCTCGTTCGTCCCAGCTCCTAACAGTCGCTCTCCATTCCCTAAGCGGGATCCTCTTGGTCAGCAGCGGAATCTGGGTCGGGATGGTGCTTCCCCAGCAGGCCCAACCTCAGCCCCAGCCGGAGACCAACATCTCTCCCACTCAACCCGCTTCTCCCACACCACCGATCCTGCCCACCTTGGCTCCGCCCCAGGCCAATCCTCCGGTGGCCAGCCCAACAGCAGATGCAGATCCAGAGGAAAATCATGAGAGCCCCACGGATCTGGAGGCAGAGATTCGGGAGATCCGCCAGCAGGTGATCCAGCTCTTGATCAGAATTGAGGAATTGGAGTCGCGGCTGCAACGGCTGCGTTCTCAAACAGCCCCTGAGCCTGTCAGGGAATCTTCCACTGCTGCCGAGATCGTCCCAGGAGAAGAAAGCACCCCAGCCCCGACCAAAACGCCGACCTCTTTTCAGGTGGGAACCCAAACCATCAGCCTGCCGGGCGATTTGCTGTTCGATTTTGACAAAGCCGAGATTCGACCTGAAGCAGCCTCGCTGTTGGCCCAGGTGGCCAAGTCCTTGGAAGCTATGCCCGGCGCCCGCGTTCAAGTGAATGGCCACACCGATAACATCGGGCCCTTAAACTACAACTTGGCCCTTTCTCTGCGCCGCGCCAATGCGGTTAAGGACTATTTGACGAAGCTGCTGCCGGAAGGCCATCCCATCAGTTGGACAACCTCTGGCTTTGGTCCCACCTTGCCCGTTGCCGATAACGACACAGAAGCCGGACGGCAGCGGAACCGCCGTGTGGATTTGGTCATCGCTCCCTAGCTGCACCCCCCAAAGTGGGGGATGACACGTTCTAGCAGGGCTCTGGTCTAGAATCTGGTAGGGTCAATCCGGCCAGGATTGATGGGCTTGAGTTCAATCCTCATCGTTGGGGTTCGGTTTTGAACGCGGCAGGGATCCCTCTGGACAAGAGGCAAACGTTTGCGCTGAGGGTTGACACAACCCTGGACGCGCTTGACCAGGTTTTGACCTGGTTTGAGTCTTTCCGAAATGCGGGCATCCCGGATCCCATTTGGGCGGAATGTCAGTTGGCTTTGGTAGAGGGGTTTACCAACGCCGTTCGCCACGCCCACTGCGCTCTGCCGGAAAGTACGCCCATCGACATTGAGCTGCTGCTGATGCCGCAAGGGCTGGAGTTGCGCATCTGGGATCAGGGGCAGGAGTTTGATCTGGAGGGATTTGCTCGGAACTTGTCGGATCCCACATCGCCCAACGCCAATCTTGAGTCCGAGGGGGGACGGGGTATTCTGCTGATGAAAGCTCTCTCTACTCACCTCAGCTACAGCCGCCAAGCGGATGGTCGCAACTGCCTGTTGATCGGCAAGCGCTTCGACGATCCTGGATCTCGCCCGCGTCTGTCGGTGCCGGGCTTAGGCGAGCAGACCACCGCTTAACTTGCGAATAGCTGAGCTGGCCACATCGCTGTAGCGCAGTTCACCGGCCAAGATCTGGCCCATGCGCCGAGTGGCTCCCGGTCGTTTGACGCCCACCCTGTAGCCCACGCCCGGAAAGCGATAGAACAACGCCGCAATCCGCTTAGCCCAGCGCATTTCTGAGCCCCATTCCTGCTGCACGCGGGCAGAGTAGTTCGCCAGAGCTTCTGTATCCCCGCCTAGAGCTTGATCGATGGCCTGGGCCGCCAACATGCCGGTGAGAAGGGAAGGGCGGATCCCTTCGGCGGTAAACGGATCGATGACGCAGGCGGCATCTCCCACCAAGAGGGCATTTTGGGTGTGTAGCGGTTGATCTTCGTCCCAGAGGCAGATGGGATGGCCAAACGGCTTGACCGACTTCAAGTCTACGCCAAAGCTTTGGGCATATTGGGCGGCAATTTCCCGCAGGTTTTGTTTTTCTCCACCCCGAAAGGTGCCGGCTCCAATCGAGTAGCCATCAGCCTTGGGGAAGTTCCAAATGTAGCCATTGCTGACGGCGCCGAAGTCAAAATGGGCGGCTGCAGTTTGCGGCTGCGAGAGGGGCACTTCTGCTTCCAAGGCGGCAGCCAGGCGACGGCGGCGTTCCTGAAAGCCCAGCCACTTGGCCATTGAGCCTTTTGCCCCATCGGCCCCGATCACGTACCGACCCCAGACCGGGCCGGCAGTTGTCATCACTTGCCAGCGGTCGCTTTGCCACTCAAGGCCGGAGACGGGGCATTCTGCCTGGAGCGCAGCCCCTTGCTTTTGCGCTTGCTGAATCAGGTAGTGGTCGAAAACATCCCGCCGCACCATCCAAACGGGCTCTTTCAAATCCAAATCGACCACCACCGGATCGCCGCCGCGCCAGGTGTAGCGGATTTGCCGGATCTTGAGGGAAATGGCGGGGCCAAAGTCGAAGTCAAACCAAGCCGCCACCATAGGAGAAACGCCGCCCCCACAGGGTTTGTAGCGGGGCAAGGGATCCTTTTCCAGAACCAGCACCGAGCGTCCCCGCTTGGCCAGATGGTAGGCGGCAGATCCTCCAGCAGGGCCGGCGCCGACGATGACACAGTCGTAGAGTTGCGGCATGGTTTTCGATACTCCAGGCCCCCCCATCCTGGGTTCTGCTCACCAGCTTCTAGCCTATTATGGCTACAGCGAATTGCCTGCACGTTGCTTGCCTTTTTGTCGGGAAGACCATGCGAATTCGCTGGCAGCGCCTTGCCAACCAGCCCTCAGCTTGCTACTGTGCCGCCTGCGGAAAGCGTTTTGCGGGCGGGAAGCGAGTTCGTTGCCTTTTCAACGATAGGGGTCTGAATCTCGGCCCTATTTGCCCAGAGTGCTTTGCTCTTCCCCCAGTTCAGTTGCGAGAACAGATCCACCGCTATGCCTATTTGATGCGCCTGAATCGTCTGCGGGATCCCGGCATCCAAGACCACGCCCATCATCTGGAACAAGCGGCCCGGGAGCGCTCCATTCGTTATCCGGGCCTGTGGGGCTGGCTGCGGCAGTGGTGGTAGCCTTGGCAAGGGGATTGGGCATTCTGGAAAAGATGCAGGAAAATCAGGAGAGGTTGCCTTCGGGATCCCAGACCCGTTGGCTTGTTTGCTCTCGTTGGTTGAGGAGCCCCCATGCACGACCTGGACAGTTTGCCAGAACCAGTAGCCGATGCCTTGATCAAAAGCCTGCTTACGGACGTGGAGCGGCTGATCAACCAGCACGGACTGTCAGAGGTTCTGGTGGGGTTGGCCATGTATTGCAACGTGCAGTTCAAGGCCAAGTTCAATAAGCCCAACCGCACGGAGAAGGATGAGGAGTTGGGGTTTTATTTCCGCGACGCCGCCAAAGCTCTAGAGGTGGCTGCCAGCCTCACCTATCGCACCATCGACCGCTCTCAATCTGCCCGGCCCAGCACCTAGCCACTGGGATCCCTTTTTGGCCTCCACCCCCAAGCCCCTCTCCCAGGGGGAGAGGGGGGCAGGCATTTAACCAGCAAACCGTTTCACCGCAATGGGAAGGGAAGGAACGCGGCATCTTGGGGTGGCAAGGGATCCCCCTGGGTTTTTATGCTGGTGGGCAACAAGTTGCATTGAGGCTGAGCGTGAGAATCGTCTGGGAACGCAGCATTTACGGGGGCAATGGCCGAGTGCCCTGCATTATCTGTGGGGGATGGGCCAACCCCATCCAGAAAAAAGGGCACCAAGTGTTGCTGGCGGTGGTCTATAACGACCGCGGGCAAATCTACGGGGAAGTCTGCCGCAGCTGCCTCGGTTTGGGGGCCAAAGGCATCAAAGAGTGCCTGCAAGAGCGGATCGCCCGTTTGCGCAAGCAACTGGAAGATTTGGAAGAGCTGGAGCAGGGAGAGGTGCAACTGCCTACATTGGAGGAGGAGTTGAGCGCCTATTTGGATTGAGGACTACACCCCTCTGAAAAACTTACGAAACCCCAATAGGAGGTGACGTCTCTGATTTCTTCCTGCTTCCACGACCCATGACTGGTAGCGGAGTTGGCCTCTATGGTCGTTTCAGGTTAGTCTGAGACGCCCGAGCTACTGAGAAAAGCCCCGCCCTACCGCTATGGGGAAGTAAGCTAACGGCGCGCAGAGGACGTCAACAACCTTGGTCAGCAAATATGGACAGCAAATATGGACGGAGAGGGAGGGATTCGAACCCTCGACGGAGCTTTTGGGCCCCGTAACTTCTTAGCAGGAAGCCGCTTTCGACCACTCAGCCACCTCTCCAGGGCCAGGAAGGGCAATGGCAAGCTGGGATCCAGACACCAGTTCACTCATTGTAGGGGATGGGATCCCACCCGGCAACTGCCCCCTGACCCGCCCTGCAAAGACTCCGTCCCGCTATCGCGATCAGCCGGGATCCCTCCTGGGGTTGGGTGAGTCTAGCTCACCACCTGCAGGTAAATATCGAAGCTGCCGCTATTGTCGCCGTAGCTGCCCTTGGCGTCATTGATGTTGAAGGCAATATCCAGGTTGGGATCCAGATCCACCTCTTGGGGCTGCTCTGGCGAGGACTCGAAAACCTGATGGGCCACCAGTTGGGCTTTGGGTTGAAACAGCACAATCCCGTAGCGGCAGAGGCCCGGGTAGCGCCACTCCTCAGGGGTCGGGATCCCTTTGCCAAGGGGCGAGCGGATGCTGGTGGAAAACGAGAAGCCATAGCGCCAAGCCACATTCCTGGGGAAAAAGCGGATACGGCTGGCCCGCAACGGACGCCCTTGCCAGCGTAAAATGTTGCCCGCCTCTTGGTTCACCCGCAGGTCACGGAAAGCCATCCAAGCCTGTAAAGCTTCTTCTTCAGGTTGGATCCCTTCGATGGCCAGGGCCTGGCTCCAATCCAAGTCACTGCCATCGCAGGTGATCTGCCGCGGAATTTGCGCCAAATCCAGTTGTGCCAACCCCAGGGTATCAGACGCAGATTGGGTAAACATCTATCTCTCCTTTTTCCATCTGATTTTTCAAAATGACTCCAGAAAGGATGGGCTCCCTCCCCAGAGATTGAGGAGCCGCAGGGATCCCAAAAATGTGTCTAGGGAAGGGTTGTAAGAGACCAACCTATCCACATCTCCCCTGCTGGGTAGAGAATGTCAGATGCACGATGACCAACGGAGTTGAAAACCTCAAGCTCTTGCCCAAACGGATGAGAGGTTGGGAGTTCAAGCTCCTTTAGCAGATAGATCAACGTTACTTGATGAATAAAAGCTATTCCCGAAAAGATAGCCCTTTGCAATACTTTTTTAGGGAACCTTAGGGAGTTGCTAATTCCCTGTGACTCGGCTGCCAATGAAGGCCAGAACCCAAATCCAGGTTTGCTGCAGATCTTCCAGAAGCTTGTATTTTGGAACACATTAATGGTGTAATCGCCTGTTAAGCACTCTTGCGCTCGACCCCTGGGCTCTGCAGCGGCTTTCCACAGCCCAGAGCGCCCTGACAAGCGTTTTTGGTAAGATCACCCCTACAGGTCTCCCAGGGTGCCCGGCGCCCACGGCATGCACGACAACCCTACTTCCCTCTCTTCTGATTTCGAAGTCATCTCTCTGTCCAATCCTCAACAGGCCATGTCTTTGGCGGGCACTCAGGAGGCCAACCTGAGGTGGATCAGTCGCTCCAGCGGTGCTTCTGTAACGCTGCGCGGACAGGACCTGTACCTGAAAGGCACTCCCCAACAGCGGCAGCAGGTGCGGCAATGGCTAGAATTGCTGAGGCCGCTTTGGCAAACTGGGCACCCCGTCACTGTGATCGATGCAGAGCAAGCTTTTCGCGCCCTCTCCGGCCAGGAGGCTGCCGCCTATCAGCAAGCACAAGCAGGAGTTTTGGCCCGCACCCGCAAAGGGGAGCTTATCCGACCGAAAACGCCCCGCCAACAGGAGTACGTGCGAGCCATTCGCACCCACGACCTCTGCTTTGGCATTGGACCGGCGGGTACCGGCAAAACCTATCTGGCTGCCGTTGTGGCCATTGCTGCCCTACAAAACCGGGAGTACGAGCGTTTGATCTTGACTCGCCCGGCTGTGGAGGCGGGAGAAAAACTGGGGTTTTTGCCGGGGGATCTGGTGGAAAAGGTGGATCCCTATCTGCGGCCCCTTTACGATGCCCTGTTCGAGTTTATCGACCCGGCCAAGCTGCCGCAGTTGATGGAGCAGGGGGTGATCGAAGTGGCGCCGCTGGCCTATATGCGAGGCCGTACTTTGAGCAATGCCTTCATCATTTTGGACGAAGCCCAGAACACCACCCCCGAGCAGATGAAGATGGCCCTCACGCGGCTGGGATTCCGGTCGCGTATGGTGGTTACCGGGGATCTCACCCAAACGGATCTGGGCAAACATCGCATGTCCGGCCTGGCAGCGGCAGAGCGTATTCTGACAGGGGTAGAGGGGGTTGCCTTTTGCTACTTCGACCAGCGGGATGTGGTGCGCCACCCTCTGGTGCAGCGGATTGTCGATGCCTACGCCCGCTACGAGGGGCAGTCGTGAAGCTGAGGGTGCTCTTTTTCGACGCTGTGGGCACTTTGTTTCGGGTGCGGGGCAGCGTGGGCCAGGTTTACAGCCAGGTGGCAGCGGAGTATGGGGTAAGGGTGGATCCCCAGGCCTTGGATCGCGCTTTTGGCCAAGTTTTTGCCCAGGCTCCAGCCCCGGCCTGCCCAGGATTGACGGGATCCCCTTTGCGGGAGTGGGAGCGGACCTGGTGGCGCCAGGTGGTGCGGGAGACTTTTGCCCGGGTGGGATCCCTGGCTGCCTTCGGAGAGCACCGGTTTGAAGACTTTTTCGCCCAATTGTTTGAGCACTTTGCCGGGGCGGATCCCTGGGAGCTGTATCCCGAGACGCTGCCGGCTTTGCGGGCCCTGCAGCAGGAAGGGATCCGGTTGGGGGTGATCTCCAACTTCGACAGCCGCTTGCCCAGGGTGCTGCAGCAGTTGCAGTTGGATCCCTACTTTTCCACCCTCACCCTCTCCACCCAAGTGGGCTATGCCAAGCCCGATCCTCGCATCTTCCAAGCTGCCCTGGCAGCCCACGGGATCCCCCCCGCAGCTGCTGGCCACATTGGCGACAGCCGCCGCGACGATTATCAGGGGGCAAAAGCAGCAGGCTTGCGAGCCCTTTGGCTGGATCGAGAGGGGAAGGATAGCTCCTGCCCAGAGCGGATAGAAGATCTGTGGGGATCCCTGTCCATGCTCAATGGGCCGAAGCAGAATTGAGCAGCAGAGGGGCAAAAAGGCCATCCGGCTTGAGCAGGTAACGCCGCAGGTTCATCCGCCGCTCCAGCAGGCAAGCGTGGCCGCTCTGGGGCGAGATTTCTACCTGCGCCTGGGGCAGCCGTTCCGCCAGCCAGCCCACCTCCTGCACCGAGGGCAACAGGCGATCCCGCCCCCCCGCCACCAGCAAAGTTGGCAGGGTCATCGACTCCAGGGGCAGCTTCTCCACAGCAAAGGATCCCAGCAAAGCCAAGCGCCGAGCAGCTACTGTGGGTTCAACACTGTGAACTGCCTGGCGCAGCCGCTCCCGATCCGGCGGCTCCATTTGGCTGAGCTCCGCCAAAACCCCCAACCCCCGCTCCGACAACTGGTGATAGAGCCCCGGTGGCAAAAAAGGCAGGAGAACATGCCCTGCCCACCACCAGGGCCTACGTCGCAGCGACGAGGCTGGATTGACCAAAATGAGGCCGCGGCACCGTTCCGGCCATTGGGCGGCCACCAACAAGGCCAGGCAGGCCCCAAAGGATTCTCCACACAAGTACGCCCCCGCTTCTAGCTGGGATCCCACCCAATCGGCCAGGGTTTCCCAGCTATCCCCCGCTTCCGGGTGGTTCAAACTCAGGGGGCGAATGCGAAACTCCCGCTGCAGAGCCTGCGCCTGCCGGTAAAACAACGTACCTGTGCCATCCATACCGGGCAAATACAGCAGCAGGGGCCGCTCCTGACCGACCGCTCCCGTTGCCGGGCTGACCAAGCTAGAGGCAGATGCTACCGGCTCGCCACTCAACTTTCTCATCTCTCTGCCAATCCCAATCGCACCTGTTCTCGGGCCGCTGCAGTTAGCTCTTGAATGACCTGCATTCGCTCGCGTCGGGATCCCTGGCGCTGCTTCCTGCCCACCCAAAGGGGGGATCCCACCCTGAGCACCACCCGCCGATACAACACCACCGGATGTCCCCCTTCCTGTTGAAATCGGGGTTCAGTGGGGTCAAACCAGCGGAAAAAAGCCATAGGAATATCTACTCCCCGCCATTCTTCCTGCGCCCACACCGCCACCGGCAGAATCGGCAAGGGATCCACCGCTGCCGCCAGCGCCAGGTGGGCAAAACCTGGCTGAAACCGCCCCACCTCCCCAGGCGAGGTCTCACGGGTGATCTGCTCCGCCCCTTCTGGGAAGATCCCCACACCCACCCCCGCTGCCAAACTGGCCTGTGCCTGGCGAAAAAAATGGATTTGCTGTCGGGATCCCTGCTTGAGGGGAATGCAGTCCAAAGCCAGGGCGATTTCCCGCAGCAGCGGCACCTGAGCCAGGTAGTAATGGCAGGCAAAGCGAATCGGTCGGTCCAACCCCGCGATCAGCACCGGCGCATCCAGAAAACTGCGGTGATTGCTCACCACCACCAGCGGGCCGGCGGGAACGTGCTCCTTGCCCTCCACCCACACTTCCGTCTGGAAAAGGGTGAGCAACAACTGGGCCAGAGTCCTGGGGTCTGGAGGCCAAGAGAGAGCAGAATTGGCTGAGAACGCTGCGAAGGATCCCATCAATAGTCCACCCCGCGCCGCAGATCGGCCCCCTGCTCGGCATAGTGCTTGTGGCTCACCATTTCCGAGTGGACAGAGGCCAGCTCAAAGTAAGGTAAGGGGGCATGGCACCGCCCCGTGATGATGATCTCCGTGTCCCGCGGCTTGCGCAGCAAAGCCTGGACAATCGGCTCCACGTCCAGCAGCTCCAGATCCACCGTCGGGTTCAGCTCATCCAGGATGATGGTTTTGTACAGGCCAGAAGCGATGGCCGCCCGCGCCAACTCCCAGCCCCGCTCCGCTTCTACATAGTCGATTTCCTGTTGTTTGCCCCGCCAGACAATGGCATCCCGACCGCAGCGCTGGTGATCCACCAAATCGGGGTAGCTTTCCCGCAGGGCCCGAATGGCTGCATCCTCGGTGTAGCCCGTTCCCCCCTTCAGCCATTGCATGATCAGTACACGATGGGAGAGATCCTTACTGATGCCGCGTCCAATCGCCTGCAGAGCCCGCCCCAGAGCGCTGGTGGATTTTCCCTTGCCGTTGCCGGTGTAGATCTCGATGCCGCTGGAAGGAAGCTCGCCGTTGCGGGGATCCGTCGCCCGCCGGACACTGCGCATTTCCGAGTGCAAATCCGCCAGGTCGATAATTTCCTTGGGAGCGCCGCGCCCGGTGATGATCACCTCCATGGCCTCCGGCTTTTGCTTGAGGGTACTGACCACCTCCTCCACAGGCAACAGGCCCAGATCCAGCACCGGGTTGAGCTCATCCAGCACCACCACCGAGTAAAACCCCGACGCCAAAGCCCCTTTGGCCACATCCCAACCGCGGCGGGCCTCCTGACGGTCAAACTTGGTGATCTCATCTGGGCCGAAAAACTCTCCCCGCCCGGTGCGCAATTGATCGATGAGATGGGGGAAGCCTCGCTGCAGAGCCGCAATGGCCGCATCCTCAGCATAGGTTCGGCCTGGCCCCTTGAGAAACCGCACCAGCAACACCCGGCTGGGGGCCGCCTTTTCGATCCCCAAGCCAATGGAACGCAGCACAACCCCTAGGGCCGCCTGGGACTTGCCTTTGCCCTCGCCGTCGTAGACATGGATCTGGCCCCGTCGCCGATCAAACTGCTGGGCAGTCACAATCCCAATTTCTGCCATGCCCCTCCGCGTCATCCTGCTGTGGGAAAATCCCACTTTTCTACCCCCATCTTAGAGCCTACTTGGAGCCTAGCCAGAACTTGGGCAGGAGGGGGAAACTAAAAAGCTCCCAAGAGGCCGGAAAGACCGGGGTAAGATGAGCAATGGTTGTCCAGCCGATGCCTGTCTAGCGAGGGATCCCCCTTGTATCCGACTGCATTTTCTTCTCGCCCGTTACTCCCTGCTGTGGATAGCCCTATTGAGCTGGTGGGGGGGACGCCGCTGATCCGTCTGCGGCGGGTTGCTGCCGATTTGCCGGAATCGGTACGGGTATATGGCAAGGCAGAGTGGTACAACCCTGGGGGTTCAGTCAAGGATCGCCCGGCCCTCAACATGATTCGCGCTGGCGAACGCCAGGGCAAGCTTACCCCCGGCAAGATCATCCTCGATGCCACCAGCGGTAACACCGGCATCGCCTATGCCTGGATCGGGGCCGCCTTGGGCTACAAGGTCAAGCTGGCTCTTCCCGCCAACGCCAGCCCGGAGCGCAAGAAGATCCTGGCTGCCTATGGCGTGGACTTGGTTCTGACGGATCCCGCTCTGGGATCCGATGGGGCCATCGAGAAAGCCCGCGCCCTCTATGCGGAAAACCCCGAGCTTTATTTCTACCCTGACCAGTACAGCAACCCCGCCAACTGGCAAGCCCACTACGAAACCACTGGGGTGGAGATTTGGGAGCAAACCCAGGGGCAGGTCACCCATTTTGTTACCGGGCTAGGCACCAGCGGCACCTGTATGGGGGTGGGGCGGCGCCTGCGAGAGTATCGCCCGGATATCCAAATCATTGCCATGCAGCCCGACTCTCCCTTCCATGGCCTGGAAGGGCTCAAGCACATGGCCACAGCTCTAAAACCCGAGATTTACGATCCCACCCTGCCTGACCAGCACATTGAGATCTCCACAGAAGCAGCCCAGAAAATGGTCAAGCGCTTGGCGTTGGAAGAAGGCCTGCTGGTGGGCATCTCTGCCGGCGCCAATGTGGTGGCAGCCCTAGAGGTGGCCCGTCAGCTCTCCTCTGGAGTGGTGGTGACCATCTTTTGCGACGGGGCTGACAAATATCTTTCCGAGCGTTTCTGGACAGAGGAGTGACATCCTCCCGGCGCTCGTCCTGTGGACAGGGCGCGGGCCACTCTTCCTGTCAGCGGGACGGAGTCCTTGAAGCCTGCACTCTCTCGCTTTGGCGGCGCGGAGCGCTTTGCGTCAGCATGAGTGTGGGAGTATGTCACGTACCTTTAAGGCTGAGCGCAGAGGGATCCCATGGCGATCATCGTCCTGAAAGCCTGGTATTTGGATTCGGTGTTGTCTGCTTCTCAAGTCCAACAGAGGGCCCCTGACCTGCGCCTAAGCCGTACCGGCCTCTTGAAAACGGCGATGCGGGCCGACTTTCTCGACGATGTGGAGCAGGTGAAGGCTTCCCTGTGGTGGCAGCGCTACCTGGAAGGAGAGCTGGTGGAGTTTTACATCGAAGGCAGCGGCGCCTACAGCATCTCCAACCTCGATTTGATCAGCCGTGAGATCTACTTTAATAAGCGGGCCACCCTGAACATGACCGAGCCGGTCATCTACTTCTGCGGCCAATCGGATTACCCCGACTCCAGCGCCACTCTGCACCGGGCATTGCAAGCCGTGGTAGAGACCCTCAATCGCAACCACGGGCCGGTTGTGCCCCTACAGCTTCAGGGATCCCTTCCCGCTGAGGCTGAGACCCCGCTCATCGATGCGGCCTTGATTCGCAAGCTCAAGCACGCGCTGCTGGTGGTGGCCGATGTAACCCCTGTGCAGGTGAATGGCCGGGGGCGTCCCCTACCCAGCCCTCAGGTCTGTCTGGAGTTGGGCTATGCCCTGCAATCGAAGCGCCCCGAACAATTGCTGCTGGTACAACTCCCCCGCGACGGCATCGAGGGATCCTTTCCCTTTGAGGTAGAGGGCAGCAGTTTTTTGAAAATCGCCGATCCCCAGCATCTGTCCGATCAATTGGGAGCCGAGATCGCCCGGCAGTTGCAGCGCAACCGGGTTATCTCCCTCTAGCCAGCAGCACCTATCCAACCTCCCCTCGCAGCCGTTAGACTCTTGGAGATGGTCACTCCTGGCCATGGGGGATCTGGCTCCCCGAAACCCAAACAGCCTCGCTACCTTATTTTCCCCTTGTGAACCATGACCCTGGCTAATGCAAATCCTTTGATTTCCCCGGATCGCTCTGCATCAGGTTGGCAGAGAGGTCTGAACAGCATAATGTTCCTGCTGCTGTTGGGGGTTCCCCTATCTTGGGTGGGGCACTTCCGGGGCTGGGATCCCAACCTGGTCTTCCTCTGTGCGGCTTTGGCGGTGGTGGCCTTGGCAAAGTTTATGGGTCAGGCCACGGAAGAGATTGCAGCCTTGACAGGGCCGACAGTCGGGGGGCTGATCAACGCCACCTTTGGCAATGCGGCGGAGTTGATCATCGGCTTGGTGGCACTGCGGGCGGGGCTGGTGGATGTGGTAAAAGCCTCCATCACCGGCGCGATCATCAGTAACCTGCTCCTGGTGGCCGGCTTGGCCATGTTTTTGGGCGGGATCAAGTTTCGGGAGCAGAGCTTTCGACCCGAGGTGGCCCGCATGAATGCCTCGGTGATGAACCTGGCGGTGGTGGCCTTGATCTTGCCCAGCGTGGTCACCTACACCGATGCCAACTTGGGGGAGATCTCCATCCAAGAGCTATCCACGGCGGTAGCCCTGGTGCTGATTGGGGTTTACGGTCTCACTTTGCTGTTTTCCCTCAAAACCCACAGTTACCTCTACGCCCTTCACGAAGCAGAAGCCGCAGAAGATGAGGCGGCCAATCGCCTGGCCCCCAATCCGGTTTTGCAGGCGGAAGGATCCATTCCCCAGGTGTTGACGGCTCCGCCCGAGGGAGCCGGTTTGGGGTTTTGGGTGCTGGCCCTCTTGGGGTTGACGGTGTTGGTGGCGCTGGAGTCGGAACTGTTGGTGAGCACCCTAGAGGACACGCTGGAACACTTTCACATGACGCCGCTGTTTATGGGGGTGATTTTGTTGCCGATCATCGGCAACGCGGCAGAGCATGCGACGGCGATCACGGTGGCCATGAAAGACAAGATGGATCTCTCCTTCTCGGTGGCGCTGGGCTCGACGATGCAAATTGCCCTGTTTGTGGCACCTCTGCTGGTGCTGGCCGGGGATGTGCTGCATCAGCCCATGAACTTCAACTTCGGCATGGTGGAGTTGGTGGCCATTGCAGTCTCGGTGCTGCTGATCAATTCCGTCAGCAGCGATGGGCGCTCCAACTGGCTGGAAGGGCTACTGCTCTTGGCCACCTATGCCATCCTCGGGATTGCTTTCTTCTTTCTGGAGTGAGGCGTTAAAGTGTTCTGCACCGCTGACGCAAACGGCTCATGCTGCACAAACTGCGATCGGTAGACAAGCCGAAGCCGGGGAAAACGGGATCCCTGTTGTGGCCTCTCCTTTTCGGTGCATCTTTTGCCCTATCCCCCATAGGCGGGCCCGCATGGGGGCAGGAAGCTGCCGAAAACAACGGCACCACCTCCAACCTGCCTTTGCTCAACCGTTTGGATGCCCTAGAAGAGCTGCGGCAAGCGCTTAGCCTCCCCACCTCCTCTGTCCAGGCGGAGGCCGTGACGCTGGATGGGCGGCATTTGTTTGTGGTTACTGCTCCCCAGGGGGATCCCGGCAGCCTGCCGCCGGTGTTGCAGCGGGTACGCTCCATTGAACAAACTCTGCACCAGTTGGCCAGCGCCGGATTCGATCCAGAGGCGCTGCAGGTTGAAGTCACCCTAGACGGCCAGACCAACCAGCCTGTTATCCGGGTGAATGGGCGACATTTGCTGACCATCACCTCCCTCGATGCCCAATTCCAGGGCGCCCAACCCATGGACTGGGCTGAGCAAGTAGCCGGCATTGTCGAGGAAGCGCTGCGCACCTCGCAACGGGAACGGCAGCCGCCATTTTTGCGCCGCCAAGCGGTGATTGCCCTCGGCATCTTGGCCGTGGCAGGCAGCCTGAGCCAGCTTTGTCAGCGAGAACGGCGACGGCTGCAGCAAAAACGCGCTGCCCTGCAGACGGAATACCAGGCCATCCAAGCAGAGATTCAGGAGCGCCTAGCGGGGGAAGAGCAGCCGGGCGTGGATCCCGTCTTGGTCGAACAACAGGCCGGACGCAAACGGCAGGAATCCTATTTAGAGCTGCAAATTCGCCTGCTGCGCCTGGTGCAAATTGGCCTGTGGGTGGGCGGAGTTGGGGTGAGCTTGGGCCTTTTCCCGCAAACGCGACCCCTGCAAACGTTTTTCCTGGTTTCGCTGCGCGGCCCTCTGTTGCGGTTGGTAGGGGTGGGTCTGGCCACCTATGGCAGTGTCTGGCTGAGTGGACTAGTGCTGGATAACCTCTTTGCTGCCCTGCGCCAAGAGCAAAATGCCCCCACCTATCGCCTCAGCAAACGCCTCAGCACCTTTGCCAGCGTCTCTAAAGGAGCTGCAGCCACTACCCTGGTTTTGCTTGGATCCCTGGCCGGACTGGCCTCGGTGGGGGTCAATATTGGCCCCTTAGTGGCCAGCCTGGGCTTTATTGGGCTGGGGATTTCCCTGGCTGCTCAGGATCTGATTAAGGACGTGATCAATGGGCTGTTGATTTTGATCGAAGATCAATTTGCCGAAGGGGATGTGATCGTGGTGGACGGGCGGGGCGGCCTCGTGGAACACATGGATCTGCGGCTAACCCAGTTGCGCAACACCGAAGGCAGCTTGATCTCCATTCCCAACAGTGCCATCCGGGTGGTGGAAAACCTCTCCAACGGCTGGTCACGGGTGGATCTGGGGATCATGATTGCCTATGAAAATGACCTGGAACAGGCGATACGCATCACCGAGCAGGTGGCTCTGCAGATGTACCGGGAGCCAGCTTGGCGGGAAAAAATCCTCGAGCCCCCCGAAATGCACGGTGTCGATGATCTGGGGGAGCGGGGGATCACGTTGCGCATTTGGATCAAGGTGCAGCCCCTGCAGCAGTGGAGGGTGGCGCGGGAATACCGCCGTCGCCTCAAGCACGCCTTCGATCAAGCAGGGATCCAGATTCCTTTCCCACAGCAGACCCTCTGGTTCCACAGCCCCTTGGAGATGCGCATCCAGGGTCTCAGCCCAGAGGAGACCCACCGCTTGCTGCACCTGATGGAATCGCGGCTCGAGGCTCGCCTGCGGGAAAGGGATCCCGTTGCAAACGACTTGACAAATTGACAAAATAGGCGGCTGCCGAAAGCTTCTACCCTTAGCCGCTCAGCCGGCTAGCAGTTTCAACAGGGCGGTCGCGCCAGCAGGCCGCAAGTCTAGTGACTACTCATCGCCGATGATTTCCGGCTCAGTCAGTTCATCCGACATTTCGATGACAGCGCGGCGGATTGGCTTCATCCAGCCATCTTCTATATCATCCGGATCCTCGTAGCGGCGGCGCTTGGCGCGGTTGGCCACCTGTACCGTGATGCGATAGCGATTTTTGGAAGCGTTGATCAGAGCCTCTACCCGACGCATCAGCTCGTCATTGTCAATAGCCAGTTGATTCTTGCGGGAAGCCATAATCGCAGTCTTAAATCTTGATATCTTGTTGCCACCAGGATCCCAACGAGACTCCGTCCCGCTAACGCGAAAGGACTCCGTCCCGCTACCGCGATCCTAGCAGAGAACCTTCCAGTTCTTGCATTCCTGTAGCGTTGCATGGCAATAGGGTGGGACTTTTGCCAAGAACTCATTTGTCAAGATTTGTCAAGAACTCATTTGTAGAGCAGCTTGCTCTGCTCTTGTACAACTCACAGGGGCTGCTAATCCAGCAAAAACTGTACCCACTTCGGCGGGGGTGGCAGCGGGCAACGAAAGTGCTCCATCACCAGGGCGGCCACCAAATGCACCGTGAATACGTAGATGAGGGAATTGAAGGCAATAAATCCCACCACCACCACCTGAACCATCCAGGGTTCTGCCACCCAGTAGACGCCCCATCGGCTGAGGGACACATCCAGGAGCCAGTTGGTTAGGCCGGTAAGTTGAATGGTTACGTAGATCCAGAGGTTTTCCCCCACCAGTAGGGAGGAAAGCACCAACTGAAAGATCAAGCCCAGGGCGCTGAGCACAGCCCCGCTCACCACCGAGACGTACCAGGAAAGACGCTGCTGCCACAGGCGGGCACACCAATAGCCCAGCAGACCATAGGGAATGACATAGAGAATGCTGCGCGTGGGCCCTATCAGCACCGTCAGCAACAGGCCGGAGACCACCAGGGCCATTGCCCCTGTGCGGGGATCCCAGCGCATCACCGCCAGCGCCACCGGGATGGGGAAAAACAGGCGCATGAAAGGAGCTAGCGGCGTGTAGCTCAGGATCCAGATCAAGGCCGCGGTACTGGCCAAAAAAGCCGTTTCCACCACCCTCAAAGCCGGAGAACGGGGAGGTGGGGGGGGTAAGGGAGGAAAGTCATCCTGCACAGAAGGCTGAGGCGGCGGGGGCACATCCAGAAAAGCACAACTTTTCCCAGCTTAGGCCACCGGTTGCCGGGTTGGGCGAATTGTTGCCCAGAGGTGTGGATCTGGACTGCAAATCGGCTACAGGATAGGCCCTGTTGTCGATTGGGGCTGCCTCAGCGGATCCCTTTTGGATTTCAGGACATTCGGCAACATTTCCCAAGGCCAACCGTGAACCGACCCCCATCGGCCAGTCTCTCCTGACCCTACCCATCAACTTGTCTTGAAACGACTAGGGCGTTCTGATAAAGTTGAGGCGGGATTTGCCCTGAGAGAGCGGGATCCCTTCTGGACAAGTCTAGGGTCAATGCTATGGCAGTGCGGGTGGGCATCAACGGTTTTGGCCGCATCGGACGGCTGGTGTTGCGGGCTGCTTGGGGCTGGGAAGAGCTGGAATTCGCCCACATCAACGAGATCAAAGGGGGAGCTGCGACGGCGGCCCACCTGTTGAAGTTTGACTCGGTGCAGGGCCGCTGGGCTATCGACATTGAGGGATCCGATAACCGGCTGCGCATCCAAGAGAAAACCCTCACCTTCAGCGAACACAAATCCCCCGGTGAAGTGCCCTGGGCAGAGTTGGGGATCGAGCTAGTGCTGGAATGCTCGGGCAAATTTGTCAAGGCAGCGGAGCTGGATGCCTACTTCAAAGCGGGGGTGCGCAAGGTGATTGTGGCTGCTCCCGTCCAAGACAAGACAGCCCTCAACATCGTCATGGGTGTCAACGATCACCTGTACGACCCGGCCCGGCACCATTTGCTCACGGCGGCTTCCTGCACCACCAACTGCCTGGCTCCTTTGGTGAAGGTCATCCACGAGGGAATCGGCATTGTTCACGGGGTGATCACCACCATCCATGACGTCACCAATACCCAAACCATGGTGGATGCCCCCCACAAAGACCTGCGGCGGGCCCGCTCCGCTCTGCTGTCTCTGGTGCCCACCACCACCGGCTCGGCCACGGCCATTGGTCTGATTTACCCCGAACTCAACGGCAAATTAAACGGCATTGCGGTGCGTGTTCCTCTCTTGAACGCTTCCCTGACCGATGCGGTGTTCGAAGTCAGGCGGCCCACCACCGTGGAAGAAGTCAATCACCTCTTAAAAACTGCAGCCGAGGGCGAACTCAAGGGGATCCTCGGCTACGAGGAGCTGCCCCTGGTCTCGGTGGATTTCAAAGGGGATCCCCGCTCCAGCATTGTGGATGCGCCCTCGACGATGGTGGTGGATGGCGCCCAGGTGAAGATCCTGGCCTGGTACGACAACGAATGGGGCTATGCCAACCGCATGGCGGAACTGGCCCGCAAAGTGGCCCGCAGTCTATAGATCCCCTTTGGAGACCTGCCCATGACTTCTGTTTCGACGGCTCAAGCCTCTGCGGTTCGCAACTACGCCCTGGTTACAGCGGCCTATTGGGGGTTCACCATCACCGACGGCGCCATCCGCATGTTGGTGCTGCTCCACTTCCACAAGTTGGGCTTCACCCCGATTCAGATTGCCATGCTGTTCCTCTTCTACGAGATCTTCGGGGTGATCACCAACTTCCTGGGCGGCTGGATTGGATCCCTCTTTGGCCTGCGGCTGACCCTCTACGGCGGCATTGCCATTCAGATCTTTGGCCTGGTGATGCTGGGGGTGATCAACCTGCAGTGGCCGGTCTGGGGCCAGGTGGCCTACGTGATGACCGCCCAAGCTCTGGCCGGGATCGCCAAAGACCTCACCAAGATGAGCTCCAAAAGCGCCATCCGCCTGGTGGTGCCCAAAGAAGCGGAATCCCGCCTGTTTCGTTGGGTGGCTATGCTCACGGGATCCAAAAACGCCCTCAAGGGGGTGGGGTTCTTTGTGGGAGCGGCCCTGCTGCAGATCTTCACCGAAATCTACGGGGATCCCATGGGCTTCCGCATGGCCAACTTTGTCCAGGCGGGGGCGTTGGCTTTGATCTTCTGTTCGGGGGCGCTGCTGCCTGCAGACATGGGCAAAATCAAGGCCAAGATCCCCTTCAAGCGGCTGTTTTCCAAGAGCAGAGAGATCAACATCCTCTCGGCGGCCCGCTTTTTCCTGTTTGGATCGCGGGATGTGTGGTTTGTGGTGGCCCTGCCGGTGTTTCTCTACGACAGCTTGGGCTGGACTTTTATGCAGGTGGGCAGCTACATGGCCATCTGGGTGATCGGCTATGGGTTCATTCAGTTTGTAGCACCGCAACTGCTGAGCGGGGGTCGCCCTGGCCGTGCTCCCAAGGCGCGCACCATCCAGATTTGGACCTTTGTGCTGACGGCGGTGCCGGCAATGATCGCTACAGCCTTCATGGCCGGGCTGGCGCCGGAGCTGGTGATCACCGGCGGCTTGATCCTGTTCGGGATCGTCTTTGCCTTCAATTCGGCAGTGCATTCCTACCTGGTGCTGGCCTACACGGAAGACGACGACGTAGCCCTCAATGTGGGCTTTTATTACATGGCTAATTCCGGCGGGCGGCTGTTGGGGACGGTAACTTCTGGGATCCTCTTCCAGTTCTACGGATTGGAGGGCTGTCTTTGGTTTTCCACCCTCTTGATCTTGGCGGCGGGGCTGTTCTCGTTGAAATTGCCGGATCCCAGCAAAACCCCGGTGGAGTGGGTGGTTAAGCCAGGGGATTGAAGATGGAGGGCTACCAGCCGAGATGATGCAGTCCGCTCAACCCAATCCACACATGGATGGGCAGGGAAAGAAGTCTGCGCTGCCGATGCAACTCAGCCCAAACAAGAGGCCCAACGATGAGATAGTAGAGGAGCAAGCAGCTTTTCCGGCAGCCTATGAGCCTGCGCATCGTTCCCACGACGCCCTTTCCCGGCCAAAGACCCGGCACTTCTGGCCTGCGCAAGCCGGTGTCCGTGTTTCAGCAGCCCCACTACCTGGAAAACTTCGTCCAATCCATTTTTGATGTCCTAGAGGGATCCGCCGGCCAAACCCTGGTGGTGGGGGGAGATGGCCGCTACTACAACCGCGAGGCCATTCAGATCCTGCTCAAGATGGCGGCGGCCAACGGCATCGGGCGAGTCCTGGTGGGCCAAGGAGGGATCCTCTCCACGCCGGCGGTTTCCTGTCTCATCCGCAAGTACGGCGCCTATGGGGGGATCATCTTCTCTGCCAGCCACAACCCCGGCGGCCCCCAGGGGGATTTCGGCATCAAGTACAACATCGGCAACGGTGGCCCTGCCCCGGAGAAGGTGACCGAGGCCATTTACGCCCGCACCCAGCAGATCCGGGAGTACCGCATCCTGGAAGCTCCCGATGTCGATCTGGATCGCTTGGGCGAGCAACGGCTGGGGTCCCTCACGGTGTCCGTCATTGACCCGGTGGCCGATTACTTGAGCCTGATGCAGCGTCTGTTCGATTTCGAGGCCATCCGCGACTACCTGGCTTCCGGGATCCGCATTGCCTTCGACGCCATGCACGCCGTCACCGGCCCCTATGCCCACGCCATTTTCCAGGGATCCCTGGAAGCACCAGAGGGCAGTGTGCTCAACGGGCAGCCCCTGCCGGATTTTGGCGGCGGACACCCGGATCCCAACCTGGTGCATGCCCGCTCATTGGTGGAACTGTTGTTTCGGGAAGATGGGCCGGACTTTGGGGCCGCTTCCGATGGGGATGGGGATCGCAATCTGATCCTGGGCCGCCAATTTTACGTGACCCCCAGCGACAGCTTGGCAGTGCTGGCAGCCAATGCCCACCGGGTACCCGGCTACCGAGAAGGGCTGGCGGGAATTGCCCGCTCCATGCCTACCAGCCAGGCAGCGGATCGGGTGGCGGCCAAGCTGGGGATCCCTTGCTACGAAACGCCTACCGGCTGGAAATTCTTCGGCAACCTGCTGGATGCCGGCAAGGTCACCCTCTGCGGGGAAGAGAGCTTCGGCACCGGATCTCACCACATCCGGGAAAAAGACGGGCTCTGGGCCGTCCTGTTTTGGCTGAACATTTTGGCCGTTCGACGGCAGCCGGTGCGGCAGATTGTGGAAGAACACTGGCGCACTTATGGGCGCAACGTCTACTCCCGTCACGACTACGAGGGACTGCCGGTGGAGGTGGCCGAAGCGCTGATGGCAGACTTGCGACGCTCCCTGCCCGGGTGGGTGGGCCAGCGCCTGGGATCCCAGCTGGTGGCCTACGCTGACGACTTCAGCTACACCGATCCCGTGGACGGCAGCACCACCAGCCACCAAGGGATCCGCATTGGCTTTGAGGATGGATCCCGCATCATCTACCGGCTTTCGGGAACCGGCACCCACGGAGCCACCCTGCGGGTGTACCTGGAGCGATTGGAGCTGGATCCCGCCCGGCATGGCCTGGATCCCCAAGTGGCCTTGGCCGAACAGATTCAACTGGCCGATCACCTTGCCCAGATTTGCGCCCGCACCGGTCGGCAGCAGCCAGACGTCATCACCTAGCCCGTCGCAACAGTGGACAGGGAGCCTTCCCAGGGAAGCGGGGATCAGGGCCTGAGGCCATCCCAGCCGGTCGCTTCGGCGTCGCGGAGCAGAAAGGTGCCGATAGGGGAGGTGATGGGAGAGGTCAGTTGAAAATCTCCCCGCTCTTGGGTGAGGCCCACCGGGCGACTGGGGAAAGCCACCAGGATCCCTTCCAGGCGCAGCGACTCGGCCACCGGATCGTAGGCCAGGCGCAGCTCAAAATCCCGCAGGTCGCGGCGAACTTCCACCCGGCGGATCCCTGCTTCCGTCAGGCCCAAGCGCAGCCGCCAGTGATTTTGCCATCGCGTGCCGAGGGTGGCATCCAGCTCCAGACCATAGGTAGAGATCTGGCCCAACCGGGGATCGTAAACCGCCTGCAGCGCATAGCTGATCCCCGGCTCATACACATCCAGGCCAGAGCGTTGATCCCGGTTAAATGTGGTGCTGCTGCGTCCCCGATACTCCAGACGAACGGGTTGGAGCTGTCCCTGGTTCAGGTCGTAGGCCGTCTGCAACTGAATGTTGAACAGATCAGGGGCGGTGCTCCAGGTGAAGTTGGCGTTGAGGGTATCCCACTTCTGGGTGATGAAGTCGTAGCCAAGGCTGGTGTCCAGGCGCACCAGGTTTTTCACCTCTGCCTGCAGCTCCTGCAAGTTGCGGGAGGCAATCGCTGCCAAATCCTCCGGGGTATCGTCGGGGAAGGTCAGGGCTATCGGCAGCTCGCCGGGCAGGTCATCTTCAAAGGCAATGTAGCCTGGGGGCACATCGGGTAGGGGATCGCGGGGCGTAAAGAAGCTGATGTTGGCATTGATGCGATCCACATCTTTAGGGCTGGTGGAGAGGGTTTGGAAGGGCACAGAATTGTTGCCGTAGAAGGTGCGGCTGTAGCGCAGGTCGATGGTATTCCAGTCGGCAGGTCTGAGACTGAGGCGAGGGTTGAGGCTGACGGTAGACTCCTGGTCAGGAGTGGAGTAGAGGACTTGGGTGTAATCGATAGAACCTGGCATGAAGGTGATCCAGGGAGCCGGTTGAATATCGTTGAACTGGAGGCTGGAGCGCAGCTCGTAGCGATTGAAAAAGTGGAGACCTGCCCCCACCTCTTGATCCGGCTGTTGCTCTTGAGTCAGGGTGAGGGCGCTGCTGAGGGCAATATCGGGCGTGATGCGAATGAGGTCGGGGTTAAAGGCCAGCTCGAAGTTGCGACGCGGCTCGTTGTCGCCATTGGAACTGCTGTAGGCACGGTAGGCCAGGCGATAGGTACCTCCCCAACCGGGTGGGGTCAGTTGAGTGCCCAGCGTC
Source organism: Thermostichus sp. MS-CIW-38 (assembly GCF_054058415.1). Classification (NCBI taxonomy): domain Bacteria; kingdom Bacillati; phylum Cyanobacteriota; class Cyanophyceae; order Thermostichales; family Thermostichaceae; genus Thermostichus; species Thermostichus sp. MS-CIW-38. The sequence continues at coordinate 70,756 of NZ_JBSSAH010000009.1, forward strand.
AACCGCGCATCGGCAAAGTCGGGGCCATCTTTGACGCTCACCCGCTGGTTGTAGTCCAAGCGGAGATCCGATTGCAGCCAGTGCACGCCCCCGTAGCGCTGAGTGTGGCTGAGGGTGAGGGGGAAGCTGTAGATGCCCCGCTCCTGGGATCCGGTGCGGCTGATGTTGAGGGTGGTGGTGGAGAGATCCCCCTGAAAGGTGGCGTTGAGACGCAGATCGGCGTTGTCGTTGCGCCCGCCGGCAGGACGGTAGGTGTTGTCCAGGTTGAGGTTGAGCTGTCCCCGCAGTTGGCCTTCCTGCCCAAAGAGGTTGGCAGCGTAGAAGTCGAAGTTGTGGTCGATGCGGAAACGGCTGGAGAAGCGCTGTTGGTCAGCTTCGGTCACCAAGTAAAACTGGGCTCGCCCGTAGTTGACACTGTCCGGGATGGGCAGGATGTAGTCATGCAAGAAACCAATGCCCACCCCTTTTTTCTGCATGACATCCAGCCGCAGGCCGCCGAAGTTGTATTCGTCGAAGCGGTAGGCCCAACTGGATTTGACAAACACCCCCTCTGTCTCGCTGCGCCCCGGCAGCACCCACTGGTGATCCCGCAGGCTGTAGATGAACAGGGGGAAATAGGCGATCTGAAGGCCCGCCCGCAGATCCCCTGCTTCTGTGAGTTCGCCGCCGGCAAACACGCGGGCGTCGTAGACGATCACCCGGTCATCGGGAAACACCTCCACCCGATCCCCTTGCACGTAGTGGGTGATGGGTGGCTCTGGCGAGGTGGTGACGGTGGCTTTCTCGAAAAAGATCTGATCCCCCAAAATGGCGGTGGTCTCTTGGCTGCGCACAAAAACCTTGGTGCCCGGCTCCTCCCCCGGCAGAATGACCAGCGAGCTCTCAAATTGGGCGGTGCGACCGGGGATATCCAGATCCAAATTTCGCCCTTCGATTTGCCGGATCCCGCGCCCTTGGGGGCCAGGGGGCTGCTCCATGCGAAAAGGGCCCTCGCTGCGCAGGCGTCGCTCCCGCCGATAAAACAGCAGCCGGTCGCCGGTGATGCGGGTGCCGTCAGCCAGTTGGATCAAGGCGTTCCCCTCGGCAATGCCCAGGTCTTGTTCGGCGATGTAGCTGAGCACATCCCCACTCACGTTGATTTGATCCGGGTCAAGGGGAATTTGCCGCTGCGCGGTGGCCGAGAGCTGCTGGCGAATCTGGGATCCCTGGCTAACGTTCCCTGTCGCCGAGACGGCATCTGCCCCGGTGCCCAGATCCCGCAAAAGGGGGAACTGCTCCAGCAGTTGAGGAGCCAGGGGTGAGCCAGCGGTGGGGATAAAGGCTTCCGTTCCCCTTGGAGGGGATCCCGTCAGCCCCGACCCAGGGGTGGCCTCTGCCAACAGGACACCGCCCAAATCCAAGCTCCCACCGGCTTGGGAGATCAGGGGAGGAATGGTCTTGGGGGAAGCTGGGATCCGATTTAACCTTGCCTCTGAACCGGCTCCACCTTGCAGTTGGGCCGTAGCCCGGTTTTCGCCATTGGATTCCGATCGCGTCAGCGGGACGGAGTCCTTGGTGGGGCGCAGCCAGGGTTGCTCTTCCACCTGCAGGGCTTCAGCCTGAGAAGTCATGGGCTGGGAAAGCCGAAGGGAGTTCAGGCTGGGAACTGCCGCGGTGGGCGTCGCCGGTGAAGGGGGTTGGGGAGAAGGTGTTGCCTGGGCCTGCTGCGCCTGTCGCCGAGCATGGGCTGCTGCCCCTTCGGCCAACAGCCGTTGTAGCCGCTGTCGGTTCAGTTCTTCTGGCGTGAGGGGCTTTTCAGGAGAGTTGGCAAGGGGAGGGGATCCAAAGTCTGAAACCGGGGCCGTAGGGGGTGGGGTTGCCGCAGTCAAGGCTGTAGCAGGCAGAGAAGATTGCGCCTCGGCCAAGGTGATGGGCTCCTCATCGGCGGCAGCCATCGGTTCTGGGCTGGAAGCCCGGCGGGCCAGTTGCAGGCGCTGAGCAAGTGTTTGCGCTGACCGAAAGCGCTGGTAGCCCTCCAGAGAGAACTCCGTCCCGCCGACGCCAACAGTGGGCAGGGGGTCCAACTGGGCGAAGACGGCCTCCCCCGTCCCCAACCACAGGGAGCCGCCCCAGCAAAGAGCCAACCACTTTGCCCAAGGGCTGAAGTCAGGGGGGAAGTTGCAGGATTTCACCGTAAAAACCGCCACAGTAAAGAGAAGCCCACCCCACCGAAAATCATATTCGGCAACCAGGCAGCCAGCCAGGGATCGATATGCTCCACTCGACCCATCGCTCGTCCCAGGCTCATCAGTACATAGTAAATAAACACCAGAACAATCGCTAGCGCCACGCCGCCGTAGCGCCCCGTTTGCCGCACCGTTTGCAGGCCCAAGGGGGCAGCCACCAAGATGGCGAAAAAGCTGGCCAAAGGAATGGCGAACTTGAGGTGGTATTCCGTCAGGCAGCGGGCCACATCGGCAGAAGGGCGTTGCTCCGCTCGATATCGCTGGCACTGCTCCCACAGCTCCCCCGCCCGTTGCTCTTGGGGCACTTTTTCCGCGTACACCAGGCCCACCAGTTTGTTGACGATGTTGAGCTGCATTTCTTCCACCTGGCCTTCATAGTAGGTGCGCCCCTGCTCGTCATAACGGCGGATCACCACATCTCGCAGTTGCCACGATTGGCCCACCTGCTGCGCGGTTTGAGCGGAGATCACCTGCGGATAGCGCAGGTGGCCGGTCTCAGCTTTGCGATCCAGGATCAACAAATCCTGCATCAAGCCGGTCTTCGGGTCAATCGATCCGACATGAAACCAGAGATCATCATCCACCCGCACGATCTCTTCTGGATTAAACAAAAGAGCATCTTGAGCCAAGATGAGGTTCTTGTTCAGGATTTTCACCTTTTGGTTGGTTTCCGGCACAATCACTTCATTGGTCAACAGCGCCAAGCCGCTGATCAGCAGGCCAATACAGAGCACGGGGATAAACACTTTGCGATAGGGGATCCCAGCAGCACGCAGGGCGGTGATCTCGCTGTCGGCTCCCATTTTGCCCAGGGTGAGCAAGGTGGCAAAGAGGCCGGCAATGGGAAAGGTGACCACCAAAATGGCGGGCAAATTGAGGAGGAGAATGTGCAAAATGGTCAGGGGAGGGGCGCCCTTTTTCACCAGCAGATCGGTGTAGATAAACAGCTGGTTGCCCAGCATCAGCACCGTCCCCCCGGCCACTCCCAGAAAGAAGGGGCGAATCATCTCTTTGAAGAGATAAAACTCCAAAAAGGCAGCCCCCAATCTCAGGGATCCCCAAAAGCTGCCCGCTTGAGCAGGGGTTCTGCGCAGTTTGCCCTCGGCGAGTGGAGCCGTCATGACATCACCTCGGATCACAACCTCAGCCAAACCTGGACGATCAAAAACCACAGATGGCTCCCCGAGGGGGGATCCCATCAGAGGGCGTCGGTGATGCGAAACTGAAACATGCCCTGCTGTTGCCCGTCCCCTTCGACGGTGTATTCATCTTGTTTTATGTTCAGGGTAACCAGCTTGCCACTGAGGCGATTGGCGCCCCGGCACATCTGATCCAGCGCGTTGCGGCCCGGCAGAGCTTGGGTGCTCTCCCCGGGAAGGCGGCCGACCTCTCCCCGATCGCAGAGCACCACAGGAGCCTGTTCGGCGCTGATTTTGAAAATTTGTTCTCGGTCGAAGTAATCGGCGCGATCCCCTTCGATGGCGCGGTTGGCCTGCACAATAACCACATTGCCGAAGAAGCGGGCATCGCCGCTGGCTTGGTCGATCTCCACCCGGTCGGCGTAGATCACCGTCGGCTGATCCACATCCGCCTGGGTCTCTGAGTTTTGCAAGCGCCGCGCCAGCCACTCCCCCTCGATCTGCTCGATCACCACCTCTCCCCGCAGCTCCACTTTCTCAGGGGTGATGGTGGCCTGGTTGGCCTTGGCCCTGCGCCCCCGCTGGATGAACTCGACGGCATCGCTAAACTCGGAAGTGCCGGTGCGGGAGTTGTAAACCAGGCGGGCAGCCCGCACCTCGGTTTCGGCTTGGCGCAGCTCCTCTGTCAGGGATCCCCCGCCGGGCGTGGGGGTAGAGGCAGCCATCTGCCGGTAAAGGACGTTCTCTTCAAAGAAGAAGATCTTGTCGCGGTGGTTGCCCTCCAGGCGGGCGGAGGTGAGCACCCGTCCGGGTTCTTCCAGGGTAACTCCTCCCGTCAACAGACTTTGGGATTCGCGGCGGCGGTAGGTGCCCTGGGCCGCCTGGATGATGGTTTCCCCCTGGCGGATCTCCAGGTTGCCTTCCCCTTGGGCAATTTGTGTGTTGCGGTCGTACGTGAGGCGGTCGGCAATGATGGTGACTTCTTGATCCTGTTGGTCTGGGGTCGCCTCCGGGCCGGGAGAGGCCTGGGCCAAGCGCAGATCGGCCAATAAGGGATCCCGGCTGCTGTCGCCGGCCACCTCTTGCAACACCACACCGCCGGAGAGAATGCTTTGGGCCTGCTGGCGCAGGTAGGTGCCCTGGGGAGCGCGAATTTCGATGCCACGTTCGCGAATGCGCAGGTTCCCTTTCCCCTGAGCCACTTGTTGGGTGCGGTCGTAGGTGATCTGGTCGGCGGTGATGGTGGTGGAGGTGGGTGCCGAGCCGTTTGGGGGCAACACTATCAGCTTGCCCTGCTGAGCGCTGAGAAGGGCAAATTGAAAGTTAAACGAGCCAGAGCGGCCCTGCAACACCATTTCCCGGCCTTTGAGGGTGAACTCCGCGGGCACCTCGATGCGTTCTTCGGGGGTGACTCTCAGGGCGCTGGTCAAGAGCAAGCTGCCATCGTCGCTCCTCACCTCCACCTCGCCATCCAAATACAGCTCGTCGGCGGTGGCATTGTAGCGGGCTCGCTTGGCCCGCCAAGTCATCTGCTCGCTGCTATCAAAAAAGGGATCCGGCACCCCTTCCTGTCGGTCGGCGCTTTCTCCGTAGAAGTAGCCGTGCGCCCCCTGCTCAAATACTTGTTGCCCGGCTGCCAGATCCACCTGCTCGGCGATCAGTCGCCACCGCTGATGGCCTCCCCGACGACCCAAGATATCTACCCTGCGGCTGACCGAGAGGGGCTGGTCGGGGGGAGGAGACTCCACCTTCACTTCTTCGATGTCGATCGACAAGGCCCAGCCCACCAAAGCAGCCAAGATGCTGCTCCCCAACAGCGCCACTCCCAGGTTGGAATTGAAGAATCGCCCCATCCTATTCTTGCTGCCGCCTCACCTCGACCCGAACTGACCACTCCCCTTGGAGCCAACGCTCTGAGCTAGCACTCTAGGCTGTAGCTTATCCCATTTTGCCGGCTGCACCGGAGGGATCCCGCGCACACCTAGCCTTAAGCCGACTTTTCAGCCTTCAGCCATAGCGGCTGAGGATGAACCCCAACCCCAGAAACAGCCCCAGCCAAAAGTGGAGGCCGACGGCAATGAACTTGGAATGGCTAATCCGCTGCGGCTGGTCATGGTAAGCCCCCAGCAGGCGGGAGAGCCGCACCGCAAACGGGATCCCCGCCAAACTCAGCAGGGTCCAAGCTGGAAAGATCCCCAGCCCCACAAACAGCAGCATCAGGCCAAAAAGGCTGCCGCAGAGCCAGGGGATGAGGCGGGCCGAGCGCAAAGTCCCCAGGCGGGCCACCGGCGAGCGCTTGCCGCAGGCTAGGTCATCCTGCACTTGATGGAAATGGGAACAAAACAAAATCAAGCTGGTCGCCATTCCCACCACCAGTGAGGCTGCCAACCCCGGCAGCGACCAGGTCTGGCTTTGGCTGTAGTGGGCAGCCGAGACCGCCAGCGGCCCAAAGCTGAAAAAGCAGAGGATCTCCCCCAGGCCCTGGTAGCCCAGGCGCAGGGGCGGCCCTTGGTAGGCATAGCCCAGCCCACAGGCCAGCAGCACCAACAGCAGCACCGTCGGATCCCATTGCCGCCAGCTCAGCCACAGGATCCCCAGCAGACCCAGGGCCAAAAAGGCATTCCCCACCCAAAACACCTGCCCCGGCTTGCCCGTCAGGTTAACCAGGGAGTGGAGTTTGTTTTTGTCCACCCCTGTCTGGGCATCGAACACGTCGTTGCTGAGGTTGACCCAGGCCAAGATGCAGATGGCAGCTCCCCAAAACACCCCCAAAACCCCCAAATCCAGTACCCCTGACTGGGCGTAGGCAATGGCGGATCCCACCCAGATGGGCATGATCGCCACACTGTACATGGGGGGCTTGAGGGCAGCCATCCACAATTGCCGGCGGGAGGGGTCACTCCATGCGACCTCTGCTGGTGGCTGCACTTGGCCGACATCTGGATGCATGCGAATTCTCCTTGGGGAGCAAGCCTGCTCTGGGGCCCGTCTCCGGATCTGTCTATATCTGTTCTGTAAGGTAGAGCGCCTTAGGAAGCATTCTCCAGGATGCTAAGAAACTTTGCAGTCCGTGAAGAAGCTCCTCAGATCTGGCCCCCAAAAGCCCGGGCTGCCGGCTCTTCTCCTAATCTCTTATCCTAAAGTCATCTCCTGCCGGTCTCCATCGACAGGTGTCCTGTTTTCGGCCAAGGTGGGATCGTTCTCTTTGCTCTTTCGCATGACCTCTTCTCTTTCCCCTCGGAATGCCCACGGTACGCTTGAGTGCCTGGAGTGGCCGAGAGCATGGCCGCCGATGCGCACTTCTGCTTGGACAGGCGAGACGGGGAATCGGCGCCACTGGGATCCCTTCCTAGCCGCCTGCCAACAGATGGCGCGGGCGCGGGGCGTGCCCCAAATCCTCAGCTTGTCCCAGCCCATCCCAGAGCTGGATCCGCTGGCGGTGCTGGCCCAGAAGCTGGGTTCTCTCCCCACGAACCGATTCCCGAGCTACTGTTATTTCTCCCACAAGGCCCACGGGGAAAGGGTGCGGGTGTTGGGATGGGGATCCCTGCGGCAGGTCGATCTCTCGGGAGAAGGGGGCTTGCGGGCGGCACGGAGCTTTGTAGAAGAGCTGCAGCCCCACGTCCATGCCGCTTGCATTGGCAGAACGGAGCCCTCGGAAGTGGGAAGATTCCCAGACAGCCGGCAGGAACGCCCCCTGTGTTTCTGTCGCCTTGGTTTCAGCCCCAGGAGTGATGGGGGGGCGGCGCTGGTTCTGCCGCGCTGGCAACTGTTGCAGGTACCAGGCTCCTGGAGATCTCTGGCGGTGGCGCGGCTCAATCTGGAAATTGCTCCCGAAAGTGACCTAGCAGCTTTGGCCGGGCAGATCACCGCCTTTTTTGCCCAAATGGAGCGCCTTTCTCGATCCCCCTTGCCCTCGTGGGAATTGCAAGCTCCTGTGCCAGTGAACTTGGAGGAAGCCCCCCTCTTGGCGCGCATCCAAAAAGCCCTGCAGGTGATTCAGGCGGGATCCCTGGAGAAAGTGGTGCTGGCCGAAGCCGTGGATCTGCACTTGCCTCTCCCGCCGTCAATCCCGTCCCTGCTGGCCTACCTGGAAACAGATCATCCCGATTGCAGCATCTTTGCCTTTGCCGCTGGCGTCAGCGGGCCGAAGTCCTTGGAGGCAGATGCTCGGGGGAATTTGCCGGCCAGGCCTCTCCCCCTGGTCCAAGAGGGGGCCTTTCCCCAGGTTTTCTTGGGGGCCACCCCGGAGCGCTTGCTTTCCGTGTGGCAAGGCCGGGTGCAGATCGATGCCTTAGCCGGCTCCGCCGCCCGCGGCGCCACCCCTGTCCAGGATCGCCAGTTGGCCGAGGAGCTGCTCCGCAGCCCCAAAGACCGCCGCGAACACCAGTGGGTGGTGCGCTCGATCCGGGAGGCTCTGAGTCGGTTGGGAATGGATCCCTGCATTTCCCCGCAACCGCGGCTGCTCCGTCTAGCCAACATCCAGCATCTGCAAACCTTGATCGAGGCGGAGCTCCCCGCCGATGTACATCTGTTCGATCTGCTGGCCCAGCTCCACCCGACGGCAGCGGTGGGAGGGTATCCCCAACAGGCGGCGCTGCAGTGGCTAGAGCGGTTGGAACCCTTTGATCGCTCCAGCTATGCTGCTCCTTTGGGCTGGGTAGACTTACAGGGCAATGGCGAGTTTGTGGTGGGGATCCGCTCCGCCCTAATTCGGGGGAATTGGGCCCGCTTGTATGCCGGTGCCGGGATTGTGGCTGACTCCAACCCAGAGCAAGAGCTGGCCGAGATTCGTCTGAAGTTGCGCTCTCTGGTGCAGGCTCTGGCCTTGCGACCTGCAGCTCCTCCGCTCCCCAGCTTCTGAAGAGAGGGGATCAGGAAGATGTTTCTGCCGCCGCTGCGGGAGGTGGATACGAACCCCTCCACGAACAGCTACAGTGAGAAAGCCGGTCTTTGATTAGCCTCGGTGTCCTCTGCGGCATGGCGACCCTGAATCCCACCCATCCCCCTCGTATAGCCGGATCCCGCGCGCAAGTGGGGCTTTGGCCCGGCCTGATCCAGCACTATCGGGAATGGCTCCCCGTCAGCGCCAGCACACCTGTGGTCACGCTACATGAGGGCAACACGCCTCTGGTGCCTTCCCCGGCTTTGAGCCAACGGCTGGGGCGAGACTGCCAAGTTTACCTGAAGCTGGAGGGCCTCAACCCCACCGGTAGTTTTAAGGATCGGGGTATGACGATGGCGGTGTCCAAGGCCAAAGAGGCCGGAGCAGAGGCCGTGATCTGCGCCAGTACCGGCAACACCTCGGCGGCGGCTGCTGCCTTTGCGGCCAAAGGAGGTCTGCGGGCCTATGTGCTGATCCCCGATGGCTACGTGGCCAAAGGCAAACTGGCCCAAACCCTGATGTACGGGGCGGAGATCATCGCCGTTCAAGGCAACTTCGACCAAGCGCTGGCTATGGTGCGGCAGCTGGCGGAAACCTACCCGGTGGCCCTGGTGAACTCGGTCAACCGCTTCCGCTTGGAAGGGCAGAAAACCGCCGCCTTCGAGGTGGTGGATGCTTTGGGGGATGCCCCCGATTGGCTCTGTATTCCGGTGGGCAACGCGGGCAACATCACGGCTTATTGGATGGGGTTTTGCCAGTACCGCCAGCAGGGCAAGGCTACCCGTCGCCCTCGTCTCTACGGCTTCGAGGCTGCCGGTGCTGCCCCCATGGTGTTGAACCGGGTGGTGGAACACCCAGAGACGGTGGCCACGGCCATTCGCATCGGCAATCCTGCCAGTTGGGTGAAGGCCAAGGCGGCAGTGCAGGTGAGCGGCGGTCAGGTGGATAGCGTCACCGACGAGGAGATTCTGGCAGCCTATCGTCTCCTGGCATCCGAAGAAGGGATCTTTTGCGAGCCGGCCAGCGCGGCCTCGGTGGCAGGATTGCTGAAATGGCGAGAGCAGGTGCCTGCTGGAGCACAGGTGGTGTGCGTGCTGACGGGCAATGGCCTTAAGGATCCGGACACGGCCAGCCACCAGGGATCCGCTCCTATCCACACCGGCGTTGTCCCTGAGCTGTCCGCTGTTGCTCGTCTGATGGGTTTCTAGCAGAAACCGCCCGCTGGTTAGGGTCAGCTAGAAATCGCAGGAGCCCCGCACTGTACCCGTAGGGTCAGTGTCGGGAGGAATGCGGAAGTTACGATAGAACCATGACCCAAGTCC
>NZ_JBSSAH010000010.1:0-70871 GCF_054058415.1 Thermostichus sp. MS-CIW-38
GAGGATGAGCAGCTGGCGGAGGGCTTTCTGGCGCAACTGCCGGAGCTGCCGGTGAGCCGTCCTGTCCGGCTGGGGCAGCTGGCGGCCTTGATTGGTGGGGCAACGCTGCTGTTGTGCGCCGATAGCGCTCCCATGCATTTGGCGGTGGCGGTGCAGACGCCGCTGGTGGCGTTGTTTGGGCCCACCGACCCGCTGCGGCTGCTGCCTTCAGAGGGGCCGTTTCGGGCGGTCAAGGGGGCCGATGGGAAGGTGGAGTCGATTGCCCCCGAGCAAATTCTGCAGGTGATCTTTCCGGCCTAGAGCCAAGGTTTTCGTGGCAGCAACCCAGTCCCGTTTCTCTGCAGGCGGACCGAGAAGCCTTCTAGCCTGGGAGATGTGTCCCTGTCTGCTTTTAGCCGGCGGGAGAGCTTGCTTTGTCACCTTGGCTCTCCTAGGCTTGCTGGCGAGCGACCGTAAGGCAGTCAGCATTGCTGTTGACCGGGGGAACTTCTGCCCTCTTGGGGGAAAAGGGCTGGGGAAGTAGGGGATTCTCATGCGGACGAAGGGACTTGAACCCTTACGCCTTGCGGCACTAGATCCTAAGTCTAGCGCGTCTGCCGTTCCGCCACGTCACTCTCACCCATGCTAGCTCGCCCTCTGGGCCAGGGCGACCTGTAGGGCAGCAGTCTCAGCATCATCGTCATCTCGAATCGGAATCCCGCTCCAAGTCGCGAAAAAGAGGTGTGCTCAGGTAGCGTTCCCCAAAACTAGGCTGGATCATTACAATCCGCTTGCCAGCGTTTTCCGGTCGCCGCCCCACCTGGATGGCTCCCGCCAAGGCAGCCCCAGTGGAAATGCCGGAGAGGATCCCTTCTTCTTTGGCCAGGCGCCGGCTGTAGACCATGCTCTCTTCATCTTCCACTGGGATCACCTCATCCAGCAGGTCGCGCCGCAGCACATCAGGCACGAATCCCGCTCCGATCCCTTCAATGCGATGAAAGCCGGGCCGTCCACCACTCAAGACGGCACTGGCCTTGGGTTCAACGGCCACCAGTCGAATGGCTGGGTTTTTCCCCTTCAAAAACTCGCCCGCCCCCGTGATGGTGCCGCCGGTACCTACCCCTGCCACCAGGATATCCACTTGACCATCGGTATCTTCCCAAATTTCCGGGCCGGTGGTTCTGGCATGGATCCGGGGGTTGGCGGGATTGGTGAACTGGCCCAACATGTAAGCGTTGGGAGTGCGGCGGACGATCTCTTCAGCCTTCCAGATGGCTTCCCCCATGCCGCCGGCGCTACTGGCCAGGTGCACCTCTGCTCCGTAGGCTTTCAACAGCAGTCGCCGCTCCAGGCTCATGCTCTCAGGCATGACGATGATGAGCCGGTAACCCTTGGCAGCAGCGGCCATGGCCAGGCCAATGCCGGTATTGCCAGAGGTGGGCTCCACCAAGATGGTCTTGCCGGGGGTGATCAAACCGGCCTGTTCGGCAGCCTCGATCATGCTGACGGCAATGCGGTCTTTCACCGAAGCGGCAGGGTTAAAGCTCTCCAATTTCACCACGATCTCGGCCAGGCACCCCTCCGATTGCGGGATCCGATTCAACCGCACCAGCGGGGTGCGACCGATGAGCTGGGTGATGTTGGCGGCGATTTTCATGGCTAACAAAAAGGAAGAAACCATCGCGGCAGTGGGCCCTAGCCCTTAACTCCGGAGCAACCGAGGGCCTTACGCGAGGCTAACCCTTGAATAAGCTCCTTGGCGTGCCCCTTTCAAGATCTCACTGCCCTTGGCCCAGCATTGAGGGGATCCCTGCATTCCTTGAAGTTTTGAGAGGGAGGGTTACAAAACCCCTCCTGAAAATGAATTAGAGTGAGATCACACCGGAAGGACGAGTCCATTATGCACCTGAGTGACATCACTCATCCCAACCAGCTCCGAAACCTGAACCTGAGCCAGTTGCGCAGCCTAGCCCGCCAGATTCGCGACAAACATCTGCAGACGGCTGCCAATTCCCCGGTCGGCTGTCATCTGGGGCCAGGGCTGGGGGTGGTGGAGCTGACCTTGGCCCTCTACAAGACCCTCGATCTGGATCGAGACAAGGTGATCTGGGATGTGGGGCACCAGGCTTATGCCCACAAAATGCTCACCGGCAGGTACCACAATTTCCACACATTGCGCCAGAAGGGGGGGATTTCCGGCTACCTGAAGCGCAGCGAGAGCCGCTTCGATCACTTTGGGGCGGGGCACGCTTCCACCAGCATCTCGGCAGCTTTGGGCATGGCCATCGCTCGGGATCGGCGGGGAGACAACTTCAAGGTGGTGGCCATCATTGGGGATGGTGCCCTAACCGGAGGCATGGCCTACGAAGCCATCAACCACGCCGGGCACCTGCCCAAGACCAACCTGATGGTGGTGCTCAACGACAACGGCATGTCCATTTCCCCCAACGTGGGAGCGATCCCTCGCTATTTAAACCGCCTGCGCCTCAGCCCGCCGGTGCAGTTTTTGGCCGATAGCCTGGAAGAGCAACTGAAGAATCTCCCCCTGCTGGGATCCAGCCTCAGCCCAGAAATTGACCGCCTCAAGGAAACGGTGAAGCTGGTTACCGCTGTGCAAAACAACAAAGCCGGCATTATCTTTGAGGAGCTGGGCTTTACCTACGTGGGGCCGGTGGACGGGCACAACCTGGCGGAGTTGTTGGATGCCTTTGAGTTGGCCCACGGCATCTCCGGCCCGGTACTGGTGCATGTAGCTACCGTCAAAGGCAAGGGCTACCCGCCTGCCGAAGCGGAACAGGTGGGGTATCATGCCCAATCCCGCTTCGACCTGGCCACCGGCAAGCCCTACCCGCCCACCAAGCCCAAGCCCCCCAGCTACAGCAAGGTCTTTGGCCATGCCCTCTGCAAGCTGGCCGAGCGGGATCCCCGCATCATCGGCATCACCGCCGCTATGGATACGGGCACTGGCCTGGATAAGCTCAAGGAAAAGCTGCCGGATCAGTTTGTGGATGTGGGGATCGCCGAGCAGCACGCTGTAACGTTGGCGGCTGGCATGGCCTGTGAGGGAATGCGGCCAGTGGTGGCCATTTATTCCACCTTCTTGCAGCGGGCCTACGACCAGATCATCCACGATGTCTGTATCCAAAAGTTGCCGGTCTTCTTTTGCTTGGATCGGGCGGGAGTTGTGGGAGCCGATGGCCCCACCCACCAAGGCATGTACGACATCGCCTATCTGCGCTGCATTCCGGAAATGGTGCTAATGGCTCCCAAAGATGAAGCGGAGCTACAGCGCATGGTGGTGACCGGGATCCAGTACACCCAGGGCCCCATCGCCATGCGTTACCCGCGCGGATCTGGCGTGGGGGTGCCTCTGGCAGAAGAGGGATGGGAACCCCTGCCCATCGGCAAAGCCGAGGTGTTGCGCAGCGGCGGTGAGGTGCTGATCCTGGCCTATGGGTCGATGGTGCATCCCAGCCTGCAGGCGGCGGAGATCTTGAAAGAACACGGCATCTCAGCCACGGTGGTCAATGCCCGCTTCGCCAAGCCTTTGGATACTGAGCTGATCCTGCCTTTGGCCGAACAGAGCCGCTTGGTGGTGACGGTGGAAGAAGGTTGCCTCATGGGTGGGTTTGGCTCGGCAGTGGCCGAAGCCCTGCTCGACGCCGACCTGGCAGTGCCCTTGTTGCGCTTGGGGGTGCCGGATGTGTGGGTGGAGCACGCCACCCCCGAGGAATCCTTGGCAGAACTAGGCTTGAACAGTGCCGGGATTGCCGAGCGGATTCGGGCCAAGTTTCAGGCACGAGTTCTCAAGGGATCCCCTGCAGAACTTCCCACTGTCAATTCCTAAATCTATCCTGAATCTATTCTGAGAGGCCCATCCGCCGGTTGAACTGCTCGATGGCGGCTTGCTGCAGAGCTTCTGCAACAGGGCGGGTGCGCAGGAGGATCTGCACATCTCGCAGCAGGTTTTCTCGCCACAGGTTCTCCCGCAACACCTGCAGGCGGGCATAGTTGGGATCCAAGCGCATGGCCTTTGCCCCCAGTTCCTCAGCCCGTTCGGTTTCTCCCCGAATGTAGAGGGCAGTCGCCAGGGCCAAATAGGGCTCTGCTACGGCATTGTTCATCTCTATCGTGCGTTCCCAGCGATCGATGGCGGCGTCGAGATCCCCCTGCTCATAGTCCACCAAGCCCATGTTGTTCATGGCCGGCCAGTAGGCGGGATCCAACTGCAAGGTCTTCTCATATTCCTGCCGGGCCGCATCCCACCGATCCAGCATGAGGTAGGCATTGCCCAGTTGGAAGCGAGCGTTGGGGTTATCCGGTTGCAGGGCCACAGCTCGTTCCAGGGTTTCAGCAGCGGCAAAGTAGCTGCCCTGCCGCAAATAAGCCGATCCCAGCGAGTAGAGAACAGCCCCATCTTGAGGAGACAGGGCGCGGGCCTTCTGCAACGAGGCAATCGCCTGCTCCAAGTCCCCCAGTTCTAGGTGGACGTTGCCCAAAACATAGAGCAGCTCTGAGGAGTTGGGCACCATGGCCACGGCCAGTTGCAGGCGGCGCAGCGCTTCTTCCGTTTGACCAAACTGGGCCAGCCGCAGCGAGTCGGTGGCCAGTTGTAGCGCTTGGGCCTGCATCAAGCCCCCATTGGGCAGAGGGACGTGCAGCAACACCTGGGCCTGGGCAGAGCTCCACCCTCCCATCCCCAACACAACTGCCAGGCCCACCGACAAGGCTCGCCAGGGCCGGACGGATAACCGGAACAACAGTGGCGGCATGATACCCACGCAATAAACAGGCCATGCCCATGTTAGCTGCAACAGCCGGGGATCCCTACGTCTTGGTGTTCTCTTCTGCAGCGGCCATTTGAAAGGGCTCTTGAGCTGCTCATGCTCTTCTGCCTGTTGCTGAGGGTGCCCCGGCTTACACAGAGGTGGATAGACCATGGTTTACCAGCCGAGAGCAGCCAAATCAGAGGCGCCGCCACCGCCGCCCCGATTGGGTGAGCAGATCTTCGGCAGCCTTTGGCCCCCAAGTGCCGGCCTCATAGGTGAACAGAGGCGGTGCAGCACTGCCGCCATTGCCGCTGCCGGGCTCAGACTCCCAGGCCGATAACACCGGCGTCACCACCCGCCAGGCCGCTTCAACCTCATCGGCACGGGTAAACAGCGTTGGATCTCCCAACAGACAATCCAGGAGCAGGCGATCATAAGCATCCGGTGTACTCGCTCCAAAAGCCGTCCCATAGCGGAAATCCATATCCACCGAGCGAGTGCGGATCTCTGGCCCCGGCATCTTGGCCTCAAAGCGCAACGAGATACCCTCATTGGGTTGGATACGCAGCACCAGGATATTGGGGCTCACCTCCCGAGCCGCCGATTGGAACAGGGAAAGGGGCACCTGCTTAAAGTGAATGGCCACCTCCGAAACCTTCTTGGGCAGGCGTTTCCCAGTGCGCAGGTAAAAGGGCACTCCCTTCCACCGCCAGGTGTCACATTCCAGTTTCAGGGCTACGTAGGTGGGGGTTTTGGACTGGGGATTGACATTGGGCTCCTGCCGATAGCCCAGCACCGGCTTGCCGGCAATCCAGCCAGGGCCGTACTGCGCCCGCACCGCTGCGGCTGCCACATTGCGGGGATCCGCTAGGCGGGTGGCCTGCAGCACCTTGGTCTTTTCGTTGCGCACCCCATCGCTGCGCAGTGAGACAGGTGGCTCCATGGCCGTCAGGCAATAGATCTGCATTAGGTGGTTTTGCACCATGTCTCGCAGGGCGCCGGCAGTGTCGTAGTAGCCGGCCCGATCCTCCACCCCCACCGTCTCCGCCACGGTGATCTGCACATGGTCGATGTAGTTGCGGTTCCAGAGAGGCTCGAAAATGGCGTTGGCAAAGCGGAAGACCAGCAGGTTTTGCACCGTCTCTTTGCCCAAGTAGTGATCAATGCGGTAGATCTGCTCTTCCTGGCAAATTCGCTGCACAAGGCGGTTGAGTTCCTGGGCCGAGGTGAGGTCGTGGCCAAAGGGCTTTTCGATCACCACCCGCGTTTTGGTCGGATCGGCCACCATACCGGCTGCCCCCAGCTGTTGGATGGCCTGGGCATAGAAGTCCGGCGCCACCGCCAGATAGAACACTCGGTTGCCGCGGGTGCCCCGCTCTTCGTCCAGCTGGCTGAGCAGCTGCTTTAGGCGCAGATAGCTCTCAGCATCTCCGATATCGAGGCGGCAATAGAACAGGCGGCTGGCGAAGTCCTGCCAGAGGGCCTCCGGCCCCAAGTCCTGGGGGGCAAACTCCTGCACGGCAGCCCGCATCTTTTCCCGATAAACCTCGTGAGTCCAATCGCGGCGGGCCACCCCCACCAAAGTAAACTCCGGCGGCAGCCGCCGCTGCCCAAACAGCCGGTAGTAGGCCGGGAGCAGCTTGCGGGCCGCCAGATCCCCAGAAGCGCCAAACTGCACCACAATGCAGGGATCCGGGGTGCGTTCTTGGTTGAGACCAACGCGAAGGGGGTTTTCTGCCAGGGTTACCATAGGCCAGCTTGGCTCAAAGAGAAGGATTGGGAAGAACCTAGGGCACCAGAGAACCCTCTAGGCAGCGCAGCACTTCTTCCACGTTCTCGCGGCTGCCGATGATAAGGGGCACCCGTTGGTGGAGAGATTGGGGGACGATGTCTAGGATGGCCTCGGTGCCAGTGGTGGCCGCCCCGCCCGCCTGCTCGGCCAGAAAAGCCAGGGGGTTGGCCTCGTACATCAGGCGCAGCTTGCCCTCCGGTTTTTTCTGGGTGCCGGGATAGAGGTAAACTCCGCCCTGCAGGAGAATGCGGTGAAAATCCGCCACCAGAGCGCCGCTGTAACGGGAGATGTAGCCATCGCGGCGGTGAACATACCGGACATAGTTCTGGATCCCTTCGCTCCACCGGCAAAAATAGCCCTCGTTGAGGCTGTAGACGGAGCCGCGTTCAGGAATGCGGATGTCGCTGCGGGAGAGGATAAATTCCCCCAAGCTGGGATCCAACGTAAAACCGTGTACCCCCTTGCCGACGGAATAGACCAATTGGGTGCTGGGGCCGTAGAGAATATATCCTGCAGCCAGTTGGCGACGGCCCGGTTGCAGCAGGTCTTGGTTGTCCGCTTCCGGGCGATCCTCAAGAGGGTGAAGGACGGAGAAGATAGAGCCGACGCTGAGGTTGGCGTCAATGTTGGAGGATCCATCCAGGGGATCGATCATCAGGGCCAAGCGGCTGAGGGAGCAGTTTTCCGGCAGGCGAGCCGGGGTTTTCATCTCTTCCGAGACCAGCCGACACACCAGGCCCGTTTGCTCCAAAGCGCGAATGAAGGCCCGGTTGGCATAGTCATCCATCTGTTGCTGTTCTTCCCCTTGGACATTGAGGCTGCCGGTAACCCCCAGCGCCCCTTCGATCAGTCCTGCCTGACTCAGCCGCCGGGCGATCATCTTGCCGGCCAGGGCAATGCGGTTCATCAGGGCGCTGAAGTCTTGGGCCTCTGCCGTAAAACTGCCAAACTGCTGTAAAACATGACGGGAGAGGGTGAGCACATCCCGCAACATCTCCCGTGAGGACTCCGTCCCGCTAACGCGGTCGGCACTGCTGGGCACTGCAGGCGAGGGGAGAGGAGAGCTGAGAACCATACGAGGCTTCGCCAACACGAAAGAAAAACACCCATACAAGGGATCCCCGACCCCTGCGTCTTGACCCGGAGTGCAAGGACTCGGTCTTGCCAGGGCGATTGGAACCTGGGATCCCTTCTACTAGGTAGGCTGGCCGATTCCTGGCGCAGGTGCAGACAACTTACAGAGTTGCTTCAGATTTGGTTTGGATCCCTCTTGCCGGCAGAGCTAGTGTTCCCCCGAAGAGAGGCGGTAGGATGAGTTCTAGCCGTTTTCTTCCTTGCCCACTTCCTCTCGATTCCCTCTTGCAATGATGGCCAATTCCCCTTTCCCGCTGCGCAGCCAAGTGGTTACCCAGGGAGTACAGCGCTCCCCCAACCGCGCCATGCTCAGGGCCGTAGGCTTTCGCGACGAAGACTTCGGCAAGCCCATTGTCGGCATTGCCAACGCCCACAGCACCATCACCCCCTGCAACATGGGGATCCAAACTCTGGCGGAGCGGGCGGAGGCGGCTCTGAAGGCAGCGGGCTGTATGCCCCAGGTGTTCGGCACCATCACCATCAGCGATGGCATTTCCATGGGCACGGAGGGGATGAAATACTCGCTGGTGTCGCGGGAAGTAATTGCCGATTCCATCGAGACGGTGGTCAACGGCCAGAGCATGGATGGCCTCTTGGCCATCGGCGGCTGCGACAAGAATATGCCGGGGGCGATGATCGCCATGGCCCGCCTCAATGTGCCCTCCATCTTCGTCTACGGCGGCACCATCAAGCCGGGTCACTACAATGGCCGCGACCTCACCATCGTCAGCGCCTTTGAAGCCGTAGGGGAGTTCAGCGCCGGGCGCATCTCCGAGGAAGAGCTGCTGGCGGTGGAGCGCCATGCCTGTCCCGGTGCCGGATCCTGCGGCGGCATGTACACGGCCAACACCATGTCCAGCGCGTTTGAGGCTATGGGGATGAGTCTGCCCTACTCCTCCACCATGGCTGCAGAAGACGAAGAGAAAGCCGAAAGTGCCGCCCAATCGGCCAAGGTCTTGGCAGAGGCCATCAAAGCCAACCTCCGCCCCCGCGACATCATCACCCGTAAAAGCATTGAAAATGCCATCTCGGTGATCATGGCCGTAGGGGGATCCACCAACGCCGTGCTCCACTTTCTGGCCATTGCCCATGCGGCAGAAGTGCCCCTGACGCTAGATGATTTCGAGACCATTCGTGCTCGCGTGCCTGTCCTCTGCGATCTCAAGCCTTCAGGGCGGTTTGTGGCCACCGACCTGCACCGGGCCGGCGGGATCCCCCAGGTGATGAAAATGCTGCTCAACCACGGCCTGCTGCACGGGGACTGCCTCACCATCTCCGGCCAGACCATCGTCGAAGTCCTGCGGGATGTGCCGGACGAGCCTAGCCCGGATCAGGAGGTGATCCGCCCTTGGCACAGCCCCCTGTATCCCCAAGGGCATCTGGCCATCCTCAAGGGGAATCTGGCTCCCGAAGGAGCAGTAGCCAAGATTACCGGCGTCAAGAACCCGAAAATTACCGGGCCGGCGCGGGTCTTCGATTCAGAGGAGTCCTGCCTGCAGGCCATCCTCTCCGGCCAGATCCGAGCAGGGGATGTGGTGGTGATCCGCTACGAAGGCCCCAAAGGTGGCCCCGGCATGCGGGAGATGCTCTCGCCCACTTCGGCCATCATCGGCGCCGGCTTGGGGGATAGCGTTGGCCTGATCACCGATGGCCGCTTCTCCGGCGGCACCTACGGCATGGTAGTGGGCCATGTGGCTCCCGAAGCCTATGTGGGGGGCACGATTGCCCTGGTGGAGGAAGGGGATCTCATCACCATTGATGCCCCGGCTCGCCAGTTGCACTTGCATGTGAGCGAAGAAGAGCTGGCCCGCCGCCGCGCCCGCTGGTCTCCTCCTGAGCCTCGCTACAAACGGGGCACCCTAGCCAAGTACGCCAAGCTGGTCTCCAGCAGCAGCCTGGGGGCAGTGACGGATTTAAACCTGTGGGATTAATTCCTCGTAGCCCTGGCGTCTCAACCTAACCTGAAGCGACTATGAGTGCGAGAAAGCGGCAGAGAGAAGGGATCCCTGCCGCTGGGTTTTATGGGCTGACGGCCTCAGAGACAACTAGGTACCGATGATCCCGCCGTCATTTTTGGTGATCACCACCACCGCCGAGCGGGGGTAGAGATTGGGGTCGTAGTCTGGCCAGCGGGAATCGACCTTGCCGGCAGCAAAGTCGTCCTCGCTGGTGCTGGCGCCTGGGTGCTGCACGTTGATGAACATGGTGCGCTGATCGGGAGTGGTGACCACACCGGTGATCTCCTGCCCAATCGGCCCGGTTAAAAAGCGGCGAATTTCCCCTGTATCCGGATCGGCAGCCAACATTTGGTTGTTGCCAAAAGGCGCAAACTCCTCTTTGTTGAGATTGCTTTCGCTGGTGTCGGTCTGGATCCAGAGGCGACGGCTGGCATCGAACCACAGCCCATCGGGAGAGTTGAAGATGTTGTCTTCATTGAGGGGCTGGCCCGATAGCTTGCGGCTATCTTCCGGCGGCCCGGCCAAGACAAAGAGATCCCACTCGAAACGGGTGGCTTGAGGCCGGTCGTTGGCTTCCTTCCAACGGATGATGTGACCCCACTTGTTTTTGGGACGGGGGTTGGCAGCGTTCACCTGGTCTTGTTCCCGACGGCTGTTGTTGGTCAGGGTGAAGTAGACCATGCGGGTTTGCGGATCCACCGCTCCCCACTCAGGCCGGTCCATTTTAGTAGCACCGACAAAATCTGCCGCCGTGCGGGTGTTCACCAACACATCTGCTTGGCTGGTGAAGCCGTTTTCCGGGGTTAGACCGTTTTTCCCAAACACCAGCGGCAGCCACTCCCCTGTGCCATCTTCGTTGAACTTGGCCACATACAAGGTGCCATTGTCCAACAGATGTCCACCCGCCGTTTCCTTGCGGTAGGGCTCGGCAGAGACGTACTTGTAGATGTACTCAAAGCGGGCATCATCCCCCATGTAGGCCACAATCGGCTGGCCTTCCACCGGCGGCTGAAACACCACGCCTTCGTGGGCGAAGCGGCCCAGAGCGGTGCGCTTCTTGGGAGTGCTGCTGGGATCAAAGGGATCGATCTCCACCACCCAGCCAAAAGTGTTGGGCTCATTGCGGTAGTCTTGAGTGGCATCCGCAGCGGTGGGGGTGGCATTGAAGCGGATGAACTCGTCTGCCTTGTTGCTGGCCAGCTCCCAGCCGTAGCGGGAAGTCTCGGTGCTTACGCCGTAGCGCTTGTGCTCCCGGGGCAGGTTGGGCTTTTGGTCGGGGCCTTTGCTGGTGTTGCTGAAGTAGCCCGCCCAGTTCTCCTCACAAGTAAGGTAGGTATTCCAGGGAGTGACGCCGTGGGCGCAGTTGTTCAAAGTACCCCGGGTCATTGTGCCTTCAGGGCTGAACTTGGTTTTCACGAAGTCGGATCCCCGCACCGGGCCGTGGATCTCCATGAGGGTAAGACCGGTGATGCGGCGGTTGAGGCGATCCCGCACCACTTCCCAACTGCCATCTCCCTGCTGCTTGATGTGGACAATGCTCACCCCGTGGCCATTCAGCTCTTTCAGCACCTGATCGGGATCGCGGGTGCCGTCAGGATTGGTGGGATACAGGTCGGAATCCAGCTTCTGGCCCACAGCCGCAGCATGCATAAACCGAGGCTCAACGTACTCGTGGTTAAACACCAGCAAACCCTCGGTGGAGCTGCCCTGCCAGGGATCCTTCCCTTCGATGGGGAAGAAGTGCATGCCATCGTGGTGGCTGCCCACCTGCATTCCCTGCTCGGCACCGGTGTTTTCCAGCTTGAACTGTGGATAGGTGCCGGTGATGGGAGTACCCCAAGCCAGCAGCGGTCGGGCAGTGTAGCCTTCGGGCACCACCAGTTTGTCTTCCGCGCTCACAGGAATTGCCTTGAAGCCCAGCAAAGCACTGCCACTGGCGGCTTTTGCCGATTTGGAAGCACTGTTCAGCGCAGGCAAGCCAAAAAAGGTGGCCACCGCCGCAGCAATTCCCCCCTGCAACACTTGACGCCGCTGCAAACGGCTCTCCAGGATGCTGCTGAAAGTGGGGTTGGGAGAGTGGTTACACATAGGCTCGTCCCCAGGACGAAGCTTAGGGCCATGCGAATGGATACTCATGTTGACTTCTCCTCTTGTCTTGACAAGTTTTGTTCAGAAACTTGACGAGTCTTATAAAACAGCACCTAACCCCTGCGCTACTCTATTCGCGCATGAGGATAGGCACTACAAAGTTAGTGGCTTGAAGTTAAGAGAAGACTAAGCTCAGATTAAGCCTTGCAAGTGTAAACAATTTCTTTAGATTGAAGCAGCAGTTTCTTAATCATTTGTTGCAACGAGAAGAAGACTTGGTTTAAGTCAATTAGATTAAGTCAATTAGATCAAGTGCCAATAAAGTAGTCTGCAGTCCTTAGAATTGCGATTCTTATGCGATTCTTAGAGGTCTTTTCGTAACCTAGAGAACAAATACACCCCATCTTGATGGTACAGAAGCTGAAACTGGGTTTCCTTCTGTAAAGCTTCGATCAGGATGCGGGAGAACTCTGGAGTGCTGCGCCACCCCGGATGACGGGTGTTGAGCAACACATAATCAAAGGGATCCCACTGAGAGGGCGGGGATCCATTGAAGCGGCCCTCGTCTGTAAAGTAGATTACAGGTCGCTGGGTGAGGTGAGGGCTGATCTCGTGGGTGGTGAGGACGCCCCCTTGGGTGGTGATCTGGGCAAGAGCCTGTCGGGTTGCCTGCCAAGTGTCCAGGGAGCTGAGATAAATCGAGCCGAAAAAGGTGTATTTCCCCAAGGCCAAAAAGGCCAGCGAAGACCAGATCAGGGGCAGTTTTCCATCTTTTATAAAATGGCTCTGGAAGAGGTGATTTTTCACATTCTCGATGACAGCTAAGAACAAGAAAGGAACGATAGGCAAAGCGTACTGATGCACCAGATCTCGATAGGCGGGGTTGCTGGAGAGTATATTCAAACCCAGGGTAGGCAGGGCAGGGATCCAGGGATCCCAATGCCGCCAAGAGAGACCCCAAGCCAAAGGCGCAACCAATAAAAATCCATAAAACAGGGTGTCCAGAGAGAAGACTTTGCTCAAAACCGGCATCGGTCTCAAGATTAAACCTTGAACAATTTCCGCAACAGAATTCCCTAGATAGTCGTAATGAGAAACGGCTGCCGGCTCGCTGCCGCTGAAGTAAGGGATGATCCCAAAAGTGGCTATCCCAAACCAAGCCGATCCTGCCGCAATTGCCGTCCAGCCGCCCACTTGGCAGCGCCATTGCCAGCGTTCTTGAATTCGTCCTCTTTCCCAAAGCAACAGCCAGGCTCCCAGGGCGACAACATTGAGAGACAACACTGCTTTACAGCCGAGGATGCCGCTCAAACAGAGAAGGAACCCCCACAATTTTCCAGAGCGAATGCAGAGCACAGACGCCAAGAAAAGGGGAACGGCCAAAACCTCTGGATGAAAATCAAAAAGGTTGGCGTTAAAAATGGCCGGATAGAGAAGATAGGCTGTGGCAATCACCATCACTTGGCTGGGATCGACCTTGGCCTGAAGTGCAAGGTGATAAATAGCCAATGCTCCCAAGGTTAACGCCAGGGATTGGAGCCCAAACAGCCAATAGACCGAGGGGACAATGCGGTACAAAAAGCTGATGGGATAGAGAATAAAGGCTGCGTGGTCTCCCAAGATGTGGATCCCTCGAATGGTCGAAAACGGAACCTCTCCCCGACTGATTAGATAGATGGATTGGTCGAAGATGCCAAGATCATATCCTCCAGACTGAAACAGGTGATGCCGGACAACACTACAGCCAAAGAGAATGAAGAAATTAAAAATCATGATTGCCAGCAGAAGTGGAGGCAGAGGACGATCCTTCATAAGAACTAGGGCTTTTGATTTATAGATCTTGGCAAGGTAACTTTATCGCTTTTCTCAGCCTTGCGTGACATCCTAGCGAGATCTGGATTCGGCAGAGGCTCCGCCGCAATTCCGGACATTTCTCTTTCCTCGGGAGTATGAGGAATGGCTCAAGCTTGTTGGAGATAACGATACAGATGAGTTAGGACTGGTTACGACAAGAGGGTGTGATTTGGCCCAAGATGGCAGCATGTCTTGCCCCAGTTGCTTCCGGTAAATTGTTGGTCTTACCTTGCCAGGTTTTATAGGCCAATACCGCGAAGGCAAGGGCCTCTTTGGCCTTAGAAGGGATCCCCACTTGGTCGGAAGTCAACAGGGTTGTGGTCGGCAGTTGTTCCTGCAGCAGTTGCATGAGAACAGGGTTTTGGGTGCCGCCACCGCTGAGAATAACTTGATCTGGGGTCGCGGGCAAAAAGTCCCTATAGGCTTGGGCAATGGAGCAGGCTGTGAACCCCGTGAGGGTGGCAATACAGTCGTGAGCAGATATAAATTGGGTCCAAATTTGCTCCAAATAAAGGGATCCAAAATACTCCCGACCAGTGGTTTTGGGCGGTGCCTTTTGAAAATAGGGATCCCGCATCCATTCTGCAACTTTTTCCCAGTGGACTTGGCCTTGGGCAGCCCATTTTCCGTCGCGATCAAAGGCTTGATGTCCCTGACTGGCCCGCATCACCGCCAAATCAATCAAAACATTGCCGGGGCCGGTGTCGAAAGCCAAGGGGGATCCCCCACTGTAGAGGCTGGGGAGATAGGTAAGGTTGGCAATACCGCCGATGTTCTGGGCCACACGATGAAGGTGGGGATGCCTCAACAGAAGCCAGTCCACAAAAGCTACCAAAGGTGCGCCTTGGCCTCCTGCTGCCATGTCCCGCGCCCGAAAATTGCTCACCACCGGGATCCCGGTCAGCTCGGCAATCACCGCAGCTTCACCGATTTGCAAAGTCGAAGCTTCTGGCCCACTGGGGTTATGCCAAAGGGTTTGGCCATGGCTGCCGATGAGATCGATCTGTTGGGGGGTAAGATGGGCCGCCTGGATCCCTTGCAAGGCCGCTGCCGCAAAAGCTCGACCCAAGCGAAAGTTCAAGGTGCAGATGTGATCTACCGTGCCGGTTTTGGGATCCGCAGCCCGCAAAATCTCTGCCCGCAGCGTTGGGGAATAGGGGATCGTCTGGAAATGCATTAACTCCCACTGTAGGGGATCGTCACCCTCCAGGTGGACGATGGCTACATCGATCCCGTCTACCGAAGTGCCCGACATTAGGCCGACGACGATCATCTTGCTGGGGGCTCGCACCAGAGGCTTGAGAAGGTCTAAAGTTTTGCCCTCTTTCTCCCCTCCCCTTTTTAAGATACAGGCAGCGTATCCGGAGCTACCGCGTGGAGAGGATGAGTGAAGCCATCCGCTACGACCTTCTGTTGGTGGGGGGGAGTTCCTCCAACTTGATCTTGGCCCATCGCCTTTTGGATTTGGCCAAGCTATCCGGGCTAAGAATCTCCATCGCCATTTTGGAAAAAGCCCGCCAATTCGGCGGTCACATCGTCAGTGGCGCCATCTGCAACCTCCAAGTGATCGCCAAGCTCTTCCCCGATTTTGAAAGCCAAGGATTTCCCCACGAAGGCCGGGTGGAAGCCAATCACTTGAGCGTGCTGGGATCCCAACAGCGCTGGGATCTGCCGGAAGCGGTGATCCCGCCGGGATTTCGCAAGCAGGGGCAGTTCATTCTCACCCTCAGCCACGTCATCCGTTGGCTGGCCGAAACCCTGCAGGAAAAAGCCAAAGGGATCCCAAATGTTACCCTCGATGTGTTCCCCGGCTTTGCCGCCCATGAAATCCTCTACGAGGGGGAGCGGGTGATCGGGGTACGGGCAAGCGATTCCGGCCAAGTGTACGAAGACTGTATCTTTGCCGAACTCACCTGCTTTGGCGACAAAGGCTTCATTTCCAAAGATCTCATCGAGAAGTTTCAACTGCGCCCCAACCCGCAATTGTGGTCGGTGGGGGTCAAAGAGGTGTGGCAGATCCCCCAGTCCCTGCAGGGGCAGGTGTGGCATACCTTGGGCTACCCGGTTTTGGATGGCAGCTTCAGCGGGGGCTTTGTCTATGGCCTCAAAGACAATCGCCTGGCCTTAGGTCTGATCATCGGCCTAGACAGCAAGAACCCCAACCTTAACCCCCAGCAGCGTCTGCAGGAGTTCAAAGCTCACCCCTGGATCCAGTCCCTGATTGCCGGCGGCAAGTTGCTCAAGTACGGGGCTGCCGTGATTCCCGAAGGGGGCTACCACAGCCTGCCCACCCGGTTTGGCGTTGAGGGAGCCCTGCTGTTGGGGGATGCGCTGGGGGTGTTGGATGTGGGCAGCTTGGCCGGGGTGGATAATGCCATGGAAACCGGCTATCTGGCGGCGGGCCTCATTCACGATGGCTTCTTGAAAGGGGATCTGCGCATCCAGGCCGACTACCAAAGGGCGGTGATGGAAAGTGCGGTGGGGCAAAACCTCTACCGCAGTCGCTACTTCCGCGAGGCTTTTCTGGAGAACTCCCGCTTGCTGGAAGAATACTTACCTCAGGTGTGCCGCAGCGTCGATGCCGGCCATCCCTGGCTGGGATCCCTGCGCTGGGGTTTACAGGATCCCGTTCGCCGCGGACGAGAAACTCTGCGCGCCTACACCCTGCTCACCGGGCGGGTCAGCCCCAGCGAGCCACCCCCGCGAGGCTATGTGGCCCCCCACGCTGCCATTCAAGCGGATTTTGTGGCCCCCACAACCTTGGCTCCCCAGGAATTGGCCTCTCGACCGGGCTATTTCTCGCGGCCCGATGCGGTTTTTTTCGCGGATCCCCGCTACCCCGAGGGTAACCGTCACATCCTGGAGTTCGACGCCGAAACCTGCCGCCGGTGCATCGCCACCTACGACAAGCTGAATCGCCCCACCCCCTGCGTGGCCGACTGCACAGCCGAGGTACACCACATCCGCGACCAAAATGGCATCCGCTCCCATGCCATGTCTTTGGAAAACTGCATCCAGTGCCGCACCTGCGAGATCATCTGTCCCCACTTAAACTTGCGGGTCAACCCCAGCTACGAGGGATCCGGGCCGGATTTCTATGGGCTGTAGCCGTTGCTGAGGTTAACTCAGTTCGCTGCAGCTCGCCTGATCCTGGGGGTCTAGCAAGTAAACTACCCGACCCTGACTGCTTCGCAGTACGGGGCGGGCTTTCGGTAGCCCTGCAGTTGGCAAGCCAACCACGGACCTCTAGGCTGGTTTACGACAGCCCCAAGTTTGGCAATCATGTTGGCCCCATTCCAGTCCGCATCCCCTTCCCATCCACAGTGCCCACACTTGAACGACTTGCCACTGCGATAGGATTGCGCAGGGTCGGGATGGATGTGCAAACACTTGTGACAGGTCTGCGACGTGTAGGCAGGCGGCACCAGAATCAAAGCAACTCCTGCACGCAGAGTCTTGTATCCCAGAAACTGCCTCAGCTGGTAGAACGCCCAACTGTTGGCCCTGCGCCGCTCGGCTTTGCTGCGGGGTTGTTGGTTGATACGCTCCCGTATCCCTGTCAAGTCTTCCAGAGCAATAGCGCTGTTTGTGACCTTTGCCCTAGAGACAATAGCTTTGGAGATGCGATGATTGACCCACGCTTGAAAGCGTCTCTCCTTGCCAGACAGCCGTTGCAACAGTTCTCTGCATCTGCGCCGCGAACTGCGTGTGCCCTTACTGGCTTTGCGTTGGAGTACCGCCCTCAACCGGGAGTAGTGGTCTCGGACTCTGTTCAACTGCTGTCCATTCCAGTTGTCCCCCTCTGACGTATGGGCAATATCTGTCCTTCCCAAGTCCACCCCGATCACCTTGTCGGCATCTTGCTGCTTGGGTGGTTTTTTCTCTACGCAAATCTGGATGTAGTAGGAGCCATCCTTCCGCTGGACTAGGGTGGCCGATTTGGGGTTAGAGCCAGCCAGCATTCCCCTCTGGTAGTTACCAATGGCTAGCTCAAAGCGTTCTCTCCCTTCCACCGTGGTCAGCGACACCGTCCAGTCTTTCTCGCGGAATGAAAAGATACGTGCGTCGTAGGTAACAAAGCCGCTCTTAAACTCCTTGACGGGACGCTTTTTCTGCTTAGCCACTTTGCGGGAACCCGCTACCCGTCTGCACACCTGTTGAGCCAAGTTACTGGACAAGCCAAACCGGGCTCGAATCTCGTAGTAGCAAAGGGATTGCAGCTTGACCGCGTTGACGATCTTCTCCGGCGTGTTCTGGTTGACCCAATTCAAGGCTTGGCCAAAAGCCTCCAAAGTCGCGTCCAATTTGGCGGCTTGCGACTGGGCTACCTTGAGCTTGCAGGAGACGGTCAGGACTTGGGTCATGGTTCTATTGTAACCTCGCATTCCTCCCGGCACTGACCCTACGGGTACAGTGCGGGGCTCCTGCGATTTCTAGCTGAGGTGAATGGATCTGGCCATCTTGGCCGGCGATCCCAGGGATCCAAGCAACCTAGGAAATTGGCTAGGTTGGGTTAGGGCTTGTTGGAGATCTTTTGTCGGTGAGCGATTCTTTGGATGTCCAGGCTCCTCTGCCCGCTATCTTGGCCGATCTGCAAAAAGCCCTGGGATCCTTGGGGTTGGGCCATCTCCAGGTACAAGCGCGGCTTTCCGGCCACCGCCTGTTGCTGCGCCTAGAGGGGGATCCCTTGCCTGAGCCGAATGCTTTGCTGGAGAGCCTCTCGCCGGCCTTGGAGCAAATGGCGCTGACCCACAGGCAGCGTCAGGTGGAGCTGTTTGGCTTTCTGGCCAATGAAGGGATCCCGGAATGGCACTGCGAGTGGCGCTACCAGCCCCAGCCCAACCCCAACAGCCCTCTGTATCGCGCTCAGCGGGGGGATGGGGTAGCCATCCAGCAGGTACTGAATTACCTGTTGCGTCCAGAAGGGATCCAAGCACGGGTTCATTTCCATCCCAAGCTGGGCCTCTTGCAGGTGAACTTGCAGGCGGCAGAAGCTCCGGATCCGGCTTGGGCTAAGGATTTTCTGCGGCGAGCCTTGACCCGTCTGGAATGGACTTTTTTGCAACGGCTGCGGCTTTCCGGGCAAAAACTGGGCTCCTTTTTCCCGGCCTGGAGCCAGGAGTTCGATCTCAAACAGCCCGCCTTTTGGCAGGCCCCGCAGGTGCCCTTGACCGGGCGATCCCCCATCTCAGAGAGAGAAATCTCTCCGCTGGATAAGCCGCCACCCCCTTCTCCTGCCTCCCAGACTGAATCTCCGGGTGTCAGTTGACGGAGGAGATAGTAAGTAGCCGAGCGTTTGCAGCCGCTGGCTGAGCGTATTCTGAAGGACAGTGCTCGTTGGGGTTGGCCATGCGGGTTGTTTTTTTCGGCACGCCAGAGTTTGCCCTGCCTTCGCTGCAGATCCTGTTGCAGCCGCAGTCCCCCTTTGAAGTGGTGGGATTGGTCTGCCAGCCGGATCGGCCCCAGGGACGGGGACAAAAGGTGCTTCCCCCCCCTACCAAGGTTCTCGCCCAGGCCCACGGGATCCCTGTGTGGCAGCCTGTCCGCTTGCGGCGGGATGCAGAGGTGCTGGCAGCTTTGCAGGCCCTGGCCGCCGATGTGTTTGTGGTGGTGGCCTACGGCCAGATCTTGCCCCTGACGGTGTTGCAGATGCCCAAGCTGGGCTGTGTGAATGTGCATGGATCCCTCCTGCCCGCCTATCGTGGCGCTGCCCCCATCCAGTGGGCTATTGCCAACGGCGAAACCGAGACCGGCGTAACCACGATGCTCATGGATGAGGGAATGGATACGGGGGCCATCCTGCTCCAGGCCAAGCTACCCATTGGGCCAGAGCAAACCAGCCTAGAATTGGCACCCCAACTGGCTCAACTGGGGGCAGAACTCTTGGTGGAAACGCTCCTGAAATTGGAGAAAGGGGAACTCACCCCCATCCCTCAGGACGGATCCCAGGCAACCTACGCCCCTTTGCTCAAAAAACAAGACTTTCACCTCGACTGGCAGCGCCCTGCCCAGGCCTTGCACAACCAAATCCGCGCCTTTTCTCCCGACTGTTTCACCAGTTTGAGGGGGCAGCGGATCAAAATTGTCCGCTCTGCCTCTCCTCAGTTGCACCCACCCCCTGGCGATCTCCCCCAAGGCAGCCCTGGCGAGGTGGTGGGATTGGCCAGGGGAGAAGGAGTCTATGTAGCCACCGGAGAGGGATCCCTGTTGATCCGGCGGGCGCAGCTGCCTGGCAAAAAAGAACAGTCCGCTTGGGACCTGGTCAATGGCGGCCAGCTCAAGGTGGGGATGCGTTTTGAGCCACTCCCGGATGCTTGAGAGCCATACAGGGATCCCTTGGGCGCGGCCAACCCAAAGACGGCGAACCTGTCCGTTGCCTTGATTCTACTCTCTCTCTGGGAGAAAGGCTGGGGGTGAAGACTACTCCGGCTGGGGAAACTCCTGCCAAAGGTTGGTGCGTTGGCGCAAGCTGAGGAACTGTCCGCCGCCGAGGATAAGGTGATCCAAGACCGGGATCTGCAGCAGCTGCCCCGCCTGCAAGAGTTGCCGGGTAAGGGCAAGATCTTCTGGGCTGGGATCCAAGCTGCCGGAAGGGTGGTTGTGGGCCACCAGGATGCGACTGGCCCCCTGTTTGATGGCGCTGCGGAAAGTCTCCCGCGGATGAGACAGGGTTTCGGTGGCGGTGCCCCGGGTTACAATCTGCTGGCTGAGCAGACGGTGCTTGACATCCAAGTGCAAGACGGCAAAGTGCTCTTGAGATTCCCACATCAAGTCACCACTCAGAGCCATAGCCGCTTGTTCTGGCGACTCAATGGCTGTCCGGTCTGGCGGACGACTCAAAAACACCCGTCGTCCCAGCTCGATGGCGGCCAACACTGTGGCTGCCTTGGCCGGGCCAATGCCTTCGATCTGGATCAGCTCTCCGGCTTCCACCTGGCGCAACTGGGCCAAGGGATCCCCTTGGGCTTCCAATTTTTTCAGGAGCAACTGGGCGAGGCCGACTGCCGAGAGCTTGCCTGGCCCCTGGCCGGTGTTGAGCAAGATGGCCAGCAGCTCGGCGTGGGAGAGGTGCCTTGCCCCTTGGCTGAGCAGCCGCTCGCGGGGACGATCTTGGGCAGGAATATCGCTGATGCGCAGCACGTACTGGCTCATCTGGGGCCTAGGGAGGAGAAGAGGTTTTTTTCAACAGCCAAAAGGGACTGCGGCGCTCGACGACCCGCCAAGATCCCAGAATGGCTGCCTGTTCGCCCTCGGGAGCTGTAAGTTCAGCTACAAAGGGATCCCAGGTAACCAGGTAGTCGGGCGCCTGCCCCTGGGCTTGCCAGTCGGCCAGCTCTTCTGGGCTGGCGGCGTAGGGAACCTGCAGCGGGCCATAAAAATAGGGTACAAAAGAGCGAAAGCCGTACAGGCCCACCGTTCCAGAGAGAGCCGGCTGGGCGTTGTTTTCGGAAGTGGCAAACTGCCGGAAAAAGTGGACGGCTCCTCCCTGGGTGTGTTGCAGCAGGCGGGGGAAGACCCAGCACCAGGCCAGTTGGGCGCTCAGTCCCGTGGCCAAGAGCAAAACTGTCCAGCCCCAAGCCCGCCGCCGTCCTCGACTCCAAAGGAGAATTCCCAGCAGCAGGATCGCGGCGGGGACGTAGGTCAACACCGGCCACTCCACCTCAGCCTGCAGGTATCCCAGCACCAAGCTGCTGGAAAAGTCGTCAGGGATGCCGGCAAAGACCCATGCTTGGACTAGCCCAGCGGGGTCCTGGGATCCCAGCCAGGGCAGCAACAGCCACAGGGCCAGCCAAAACAAGCCACTGAGCAGGATCCAGGCACTTTCCCAAAAACTGGGCCCTCTTTTCTCAGCAACCAGGCGCTGCAAGCGCAGGGCAGCAAAGTAGGCCCCAATGGGGTACAGCAGCGAGGTGTAGTGAACCAGCTTGGTTTGCACCAGCAGCGAAAACAGGGCCAGCACCACCCCAAAAGCCACCAACAGCAGAGATTCTGCCCGCCGAGTCAAATCCACCGAGCCCACGCTCCTGGGGATGGGCTGCAGGATCTCGGCCAAAGCCAAAGAACCCCAGGGAAAGCACCCTAGGGCAAAGGCCAACAGATGAAAATAAACCGGGCCGGGATGCCCATCTGAGCTGGTGAGGATGCGCCATTGGTAGCGCCCAAACTCTTCCACCCATTCTGGCCCCCGTTGCACCCCCTCCAACGCCAGCCAAGTGAGGGGAACAGCCACAGCTAGGCTGAGGAAAACCAGGCTCTCCCCCCATCGAAGGGGAGGATCCCGTTGCCAGAGCTTGTAGAGGATCCAGATAGCCAGGGGCAACACCAGCCCCACCGGCCCTTTGGCCAACACTGCCAAGCCCAGGGCCAGCGCCCCCACCGCTCTCCACCTGCGTCCAGAGTACCCGGCCCGCCAGGCCTCCTCGGCGGCCCAAAGGGATCCCAGCCCCACACCCATGCCCAGGTTGAGTAGCGGGTCGATGAGACCGGTTTTGTAAAAAAACAAGGGCAGGTAGCCCGTCAGCAGCAAGATCCCCCATAGGCAGCCGAACCCCATCCCGCCCAGACAGGATCCCCACCCCACCAGCAGCGCCACTGTGATCCCGCCCACCCAGGCATTGGGCAACCGCGCCGCCCATTCGTTCATCCCCAAAACAGCCATGGACAGGGCCTGCAGCCAAAAAAACAGGGGCGGCTTTTCAAAAAAGGGCTCCCCGTTGATCGCCAACGAGAGCGGATCCCCGCTGGCCAGCATCTGCCGCGCCAAGCTGGCGTAGATCAGCTCATCCCAGTCGAACAGATAGGGGATCCCCTGACCTACCCACAGCCACAGGCCGGCCAAAAGCCCCATCCCCAGGGATCCCTTGAGGCGGCCCAGAAAGCTAGGCATGGAAAGCTTCTGAAGACACCACCCGGCCCACGCTCTGAGGCGAGCGCAGGAGGCGGAGCAACTGGGCTGCCAGAGCGGATCCCTCTGTCTCTACCGGAATCTCCACCCCACACCAACGGCTGGAGCTACCCTGCAGGGCAGCTATCCACTCCGGGGCAAGGGATCCCCGCGCCACCCCGATCAATTGCGGCAGAGGCTCCCGACGATACAGCCCAATCCAGCGCAAGCCCAGTTGAAAAGGCCCCGGTCGGAAACGGGGGTTCAAGCGGCCATCGGCCTCGAACTTGCTTAGCATCAGTTGCAGCGAGTAGATCTGGCGACTATTGAGAGGGGGAGCAGAAACCCGGCGGGCGCGGAACGTGGCAACCATCTCCGCAAAAGGGATCTGAACGGTCTGCTCTTCTCCCGGCGCAGTGTCGAACGCATAGCCGTAGGCGGGGCTGTCCCAGCCGCCTTGATCCCGCAGTAAGACCTTATACCGCTGCCCATCCCCTCGCAGGCGCAGCTCCAGACCGGCAAACCCCGACAAGTCCAGCGGCGGCTGCCAATTGCGGGTGCGCGTGGAAACAAACCCCCCAAAGTTGGCCGTGGAAACTTGCCCTGTAAACAGAAGCTGCCCCTCCCCCCACTGCAACTGGCTTTGGCTCACCCCTCCCATGACCACATCGTCCAAAATGCCCCAAAACCGGTTCAGATCTGGGTTGGGCCGGCGAAAGTCGAACAGCATCCGCTCCGTTTGCCCACTGCTGCGCAATTGCTCCAGATAAGCCTTGGCCGTTGGTGGATCCTCCAAACCTAGGATCACGGTTGCTGTCGCCCAATCTGGCGTATGGCTCACCTCCACGCCCTGCTGCCGCAGGGCCTCCGCCAACCCGTCAGGCAAACCTTCCCCCACCACCCCTATCTGGATAGCGACCGGCTCGGAAAGAGAAGGTGGCACAAAATCATCCTCCACGGCCTGGAACCCATTTTGAACCCGACGCCACACCTCAGCCCAAGGCAGGGCCTCATAGTAGGTGAGCGTGTTCCAGAACCGCCCCAGATCCCAAGGCATGAGTCTACCTCATCTCTTCAGAGGTCTATCCCGGATCCCTAGCTTAGGGCAGCGCCGAAGAACTCCACCGCTTCTGCCAACACGTCTAAAAAGCGATCCACCTCCGCCAACGTGTTGTACAGGTAAACACTGGCTCGGGCAGTGGATTGTACTCCCAAATAGCGATGGAGGGGTTGAGTGCAGTGGTGCCCCGCTCGAACGGCAATGCCTTGCTCATCCAGCAAAGTAGACAGGTCATGGGGATGGACAGCCTCCACCGAAAAGCTAACCAGCCCTGCCCGTCGCGCCGGATCCTTGGGGCCATAAACCGTAATACCCGCTATGTGCTGGATCCCGTCCAACAGGTGGGCAATCAACCTTTGTTCGTGGGCATGAACCCGCTCCAGACCGATCTGGCTCAAGTAATCTACGGCTGCCCCTAACCCCACCGCCTGGGCAATCGCCGGCGTACCAGCCTCAAATTTGTGGGGGATATCCGCATAGGTGGCGTGATCCCAGTACACATCGGCGATCATCTCTCCCCCACCCAAAAAAGGGGGCATCGCTCGCAGCAGCTCCCGCCTGCCGTAGAGGACGCCAATCCCCGTTGGGCCACACATCTTGTGCCCCGAAAAGGCCAACCAATCGCAATCCAGCGCCTGGACATCCACAGGCATGTGGGGCACGCTCTGGCAGGCATCCAGCAGAACCTTGGCTCCGTAACGATGGGCCAGTTCAGTAATCTCCTGAACGGGGTTGATGGATCCCAGCATGTTGGAGACCTGGGTTACCGCCACCAAGCGGGTGCGGTCGCTGAGCAAAGATTGGTAGTGCTCCAGATCCAACTCTCCCTCTGGCGTGATCTGGATGAACTTGAGGTGGGCTCCCGTCTTCTGGGCCACCCATTGCCACGGGATTAGGTTGCTGTGGTGCTCCATCACCGAGAGGACGATCTCATCCCCCCGCTCCAGATGGCTCAAGCCCCAACTGTAGGCCACCAGATTGATGGCTTCGCTGGCATTGCGGGTGTAGATGATCTCCTGAGGAGAAGGCGCATTCACAAACCGAGCGATCTTTTCCCGCGCCCCCTCATAGGCATCTGTGGCTTCGTTGCTCAGCGTATGGACCCCACGATGCACGTTGGCGTTGCAGTGTCGATAGTAATGATCCATCGCCTGCATAACCGCCAGTGGCTTTTGAGAAGTGGCGGCATTGTCAAAGTAGATTAGCGGGTGGCCGTTGACCTGGCGCTGCAAAATCGGAAAATCTGACCGCACCTGGGCAGCCAGATCGAAAGAATGGTCAAGCTTGAGAGAAGAAAGGGGGGATACCGCCATGGTCTGCGCAAAAAGCCTGCTTCCCTCAGTATGACATCGCTTCCGGCCAGCCTTCGGCAAACCCATCCGCCCAATCCCTTCCAGCATCCAGGGATCCCTTCTGCCCTGACCTGAAAGCGAAACTTGTCACAAAATGTAACCTGATGTTAAGATTAGTTACAGCAATCGATATGAGGTATTGACAATGCAATCTTCTCCCAGGATCCCTTCTCGTCTGGACTCCGCTTCTGTTGCCCAGTACTACGACACCACCAACGACTGGATCCCAGGCTGGACAGAGCAAGCGGAGCGTTGGAATGGACGCTTGGCCATGTTGGGCTTAGTGATCAGCATTGCTACAGAAGCGGTGCTGGGCCACAGTGTTTTTGCCAGCACTCTCGCCCAGTGGCTAGGTCTGCAATAACCTGCAATAATTTGTCGAAGAACTTTTCGGTAGAGCCACATTGGACATCTCACAGACTTTCTCTTCGGCTTTGAGATGTTACAGCTCTACCCTTTTTGGGAGCTTTTTCACCCTTCAATCCCTATCTCGACAGTCCGATGATGCTTGACAATCCCTTCCTCCCCTACATTGCCGTCATGGTGGCCGGGCTGGTGGCCGCTGTTGTGATTGGCTCGATGGCTTTCTTCAACTCCAAGCGCCCTGCTGGCTGGGAAGGCGCCGGTCGCCCGCGGTACGTGCCGCAGTACGGTCAAGACGGCGATACCCCGCCGGAGTGGGAGATTGGCTGGACGGAGAAGGCCGAGCGATGGAACGGACGGCTGGCCATGTTGGGGTTTGCCATCAGTGTTGTGGTAGAGGCCATAGTGGGCCACAGCGTGTTTGCCTCTGCACTGGGGATCCACTGATCCAAGTTGAAAGCTGTCCGGCGCCCAGTCGTCTCGAGGAAATAAAGGCGGAAGCTATGGAAGCCTGCTTTTTCCTCATGCGTGCTCTTTGTCTTTGCCGTGCAGTACTACCTCGCTTATCTCCTGGAAAGGCTGTACCCAAAGATCGGTGCCTCCTCCATTCGGTTGGTGTCTAGCCATCTGTTGCCTGTCTAATATGATTCTCAAAGGTGAGACGTGCTGGAAGCTCAGAAAGGTTCATAGGGATACCCACAAGCTTGAGTGTCTTGAAAAATAGATGGAAGTTATCTACCTTGTCACAGCGGAAGTAACAATCAGAGCTCTTTGTTGACCTAGACCCTGAGATAAACTCCAGGCGGAATACGTAACCATCCTCACTATCAATGCACAGCTTAATCTCTTTGATAGCCTGGATCCTAAATAACAATCGCTCTGAAGAACCGAAATCCTCGACTCTAACGTACTCCCTACTTATGGCAACGCATCCAAATGAAACCTCTTGTCCACGCTCAATTGCTTCTCTCATGCCTTTCCAGCGCGTGGAGCAAATGTAGCTGGCTACATACCTCATCAAAGGCAAAGACGGGGAAGATATAGATACGACAGGATTTCCTTGGCAATTGATGTAGTAGCTGTAGTATGGGTAGCATTCTGATTTGACAAAACCGACACTCTTCTTACTGAAGTCCACGTTCACTGAGACAATTTCGTTATACCTATAGGCAAGTCTGTTCTGCTTTCCTAGGATGTCACGATAGATGTCATGATAAATGAAGCCATTGCTCAAAATAACAACCCTAGATTTATAGGGTTGATTCGAGTACCAATAGTACCAAAGAAGCATCGATAAACCACCCAACAATCCAGAAAAAGCCATAGCAATAGGAGGTATGCCACTGGCCAAAGTGCTAGGGATCCATGTCCCTAAGGCAGAAAGTATTGCCGATAGAACTGCGAAGATAGGAAGTCCAATAAGTAGCAATGTAGATAAAGATACCGACACAACACGCATCAGCAAAGTAAAAGGGCTCCATTTCTCGATTGGCGTTTCTTCTGTTGTTACGAGGTATCCCAGTGACTTATCCCGTACCAGCTTTGTCTCGGCCTCTAATAACATCACTTATCCCCCCTCACTTCTTGGATAAGCTCCATTGGCAATCTATGCCAAAGTAGTGTTTAGAGACAAACTCATAATCTATTCTGTTTCACCACTGGATAATCTTTTTCTGAACGGCTGTCATACACATGGCAACGCGAGCATTGATCTCATCCTCAGAGCCGAAAATATCCAACTTTTCTTTGAGCCTCTGGATACAGTTTTGTACGGTCTTCTTGCTGGTGTGAATGCGATCTGCGATGGCCTGATCGGTGAGGGCTTCTTTGCAGAGCAAGTTCAAGACCTCAATTTCTCGTTCTGTCAGCTTCGTAAGACCGCGCAACTCCCGCGGCATGCGCAATTCTCCATTCAGGGCGCTTTTGGCCCCCTCCAGAAACACGGTGCGCCGTTCCATTTTGTTGACCGCGGCAAACCCACCCTGGTGTTTGCTGATCAGGCCCACCAATGGAGTTAGCAGCAGCGGCTCGCTGGAATAGGCCATCACATTTAGGGTGGGGTAGTTCTCAAAGATATGACGCAGGAACTCTAGGCCAGGCTCGGCAGACTGCTCCCCGCTGGTTTGACCATAGAGCAGATCGGCTACAACCAAGTCTGGTTGTTCCCGCTGCAGGCGCAGGATGGCGTCCATGGGATTGGTGACCGTAATACATTGAGCATCTGCTGCAATGCGTTGCAGCCACTCACAGTTGTTTTGAGCCACCTCTGGATGATCTTCGACGATCAAAAACTTGAGCGGGGCAGTGGGGCTTTCAACCTCGGACATCAATCCACTCCTCTAGTCCAGCCTTGCAGTTTATCCTCTGCCGGGCGGGCTTGACTGAAAACTGAAATAGGTTCACCAGCAAAGCTCCCAGCAGGTTACCCTAGTGTAGCCTCAGGTAGGGGCTTAGAGGTGAGCCTGGGGGGGTGGGAAAGGACAGGTTAGGCTAGAGGGTGACGTCAACCGGATCTGAACTGTGGTACCCCTGCAAGATCGCAACCCAACCACCCGCACAGCCTATGTCACTTATGCCCTGGTGATCGTTAACATCTTAATTTTTCTGTACCAGCTAACCCTGTCGCCACAAGAGCTGGCAGCTTTTTTCCGGGAGTGGGCAGTGGTACCGATAGAGTTGACGGCCAGTTTTCGAGGGGAGATCACCTCTTCGTCGCGTCCAGAATGGGTAACCCTATTCACCTCACAATTTCTGCATGGGGGCTTTCTCCACATTGGCGGGAACATGCTTTTTTTGTGGGTTTTCGGCAACAACGTTGAGGATCGCTTGGGCCATGTGCGCTACCTCATCTTTTACCTGGCTTGCGGAGCTTTGGCTGCGCTAACGCAGTGGTTTTTCGATATGGGATCCCCCATTCCTTCACTGGGGGCAAGCGGCGCTATTGCTGGCGTATTGGGAGCCTATATTTTGCGTTTTCCACGGGCCGAGATTCTGACCCTGGTGCCCTTGGGTATTTTCATCACAACCCTCTACGTTCCGGCTTGGGTGTTCCTAGGCTTTTGGTTCATCCAGCAAGCCTTCTACGGCATTGCCAGCCTACAGACGCCTACCAACATCGGTATGCAGGGTGGGGGGATTGCCTATTGGGCCCATGCAGGCGGTTTTGTGTTTGGGGCCATTTTGGGGCCGCTAATGGGTTTGTTTTCCGGCAAAAGCCCTTATGACCGCCAAATGACATGGCAACAACGCGACAGGGATCTGTTTTGATTTGATCAGCTTTGATACTTTCTCAGTCTATTGTTAATCGGATAGCAGCGTGATGGGAGAAAGCCATGGTCAGTCTATCTGCCAAGCCTCTAACTCTGGAAGACTTTCTACAACAGCCGGAAACTCAGCCCGCCAGCGAGTTCATCAAAGGAGAAATTATCCAGAAGCCCATGCCACAGGGAAAACATAGCCGTCTCCAACTAAAACTGGGTAGCTTCATTAACGAGATGTTGGAGCCTTCTCAACTGGGAATGGCATTTCCAGAGCTGCGCTGCACCTTCGCCGGATATGCGATTGTACCGGATATTTCTGTAATCGCCTGGGATCGGATCCCTGTAGATGAAGATGGCACCATTCAAAATCTCATCCCCTTTTGCCCTGATTGGATGATCGAGATTCTCTCTCCCGATCAAAATCCAATGAAGCTGGTCAAAAAAATCTTGATCGGCCTGGATCACGGCTGCCAAATGGGGTGGATCGTGGCTCCCGAAGAAAGGGTTGTTTTCGCCTACCCTGCCGGGCAGCAGCCGACAGTACATGAGGATCCCCAAGAGGTGATCCCCACTCCTGCGTTTGCCCAAGGGATCCAACTGACAATCGCAACTTTGTTCGGCTGGATGCAAGTTCAAGCTGGCGAGAGCCACAAGTCCAATGCGGGATAGAAAAAGAGTGGATCTCCTTCCATCCCTCAATTCTCAATTCAAATTCAACATTCAGTTGTTGTAGAGGGCAGGAGCTTGGGCAACCGTCTCACCAGTTTGAGGCAGCTCCTGCCGCAGCAGCGCCACCAAAGCGTTAGTGGATTGGTCGTAGAGGCTGGTCACCAGCTTGGGGTAGAGCCCAATGCCAATGATGGGGATCAACAGGCAGGCGATGATGAACACCTCGCGTGGCTCAGCATCTACCAATTCTTCGTGTTCGGTGAGCTCTTTGTTCTCCGGGCCAAAGAAAATCTGCCGCAACATCGACAGCAGGTAGATGGGGGTCAGGATCACCCCAACTGCTGCCAGGAAAACCACCACCAACCGGAAGGGGAGAGAGTAGGCATCGGTGGTGGCCATGCCGATAAACACCATGATCTCGGCCACAAAGCCGCTCATGCCGGGTAGGGCTAGCGAAGCCAGGGAGCAGGCGGTGAACATGGAGAAGATCTTGGGCATCTTCAGGCCAACGCCGCCCATTTCCTCCAGCTCCAGCGTATGGGTGCGGTCGTAGGTGGCCCCCACCAAAAAGAACAGGCTGGCCCCGATCAGCCCGTGGGAGATCATCTGCAGCATGGCGCCGCTCATGCCGATCTCCGTCAGGGATCCGATACCGATGAGCACGAAGCCCATGTGGCTGATGGAAGAGTAGGCGATCTTCCGTTTCAGGTTGCGCTGCGCGAAAGAGGTGAGGGCGGCAAAGATGATGTTCACCACCCCCAACACGATCAGCACCGGCGCAAAGTAAAGATGAGCATCCGGCAGCATGCCCGCATTCATGCGCATCAGGGCATAGCCCCCCATCTTGAGCAGGATCCCGGCCAGCAACATGTGAACCGGCGCAGTGGCCTCGCCGTGGGCATCGGGCAGCCAAGTGTGCAAGGGGAAAATGGGCAGCTTCACCCCATAGGCAATGAGGAAGGCCCCGTACATCAGCAGTTGGAAGGTGAGCGGATAGGTCTTGTGGGCCAGATCCGTCATGTCAAAGCTGATGGGATCCCCGTAGAAGGCCATAGCCAGACCTGCCACCAGGATAAACAGGGAGCTGAGAGCCGTGTAGAGGATGAACTTGGTGGCCGCATACAGGCGGTTGTATCCCCCCCAAATGGAGAGGAGCAAGTACACCGGGATCAGCTCCAATTCCCACATCAGGAAAAACAGCAACATGTCCTGCACGGCAAACACCCCGATCTGCCCGCCATACATGGCCAGCATCAAAAAGTAGAAGAGGCGAGGTTTGAGGGTGACCGGCCAAGCGGCCAAGATGGCTAGGGTAGTGATAAACGCCGTGAGCAGGATCAGGGGCATGGAGAGGCCATCAGCCCCCACCGACCAACTCAAGCCCACTTGGGGTACCCAGGTGTAGCGCTCCAGCAGTTGCAAACCTGTCTGGCCGGGATCGTAGCCGACATAGAAGCCGGCCAGCAGAATCAGCAGATCCGTGACCGCAATGAACAAAGCAAACCAGCGGATTCGCTCGGCCAACTTTTGTGCGTAGGCGCGGGTACTGGGATCCCCAGCCGGTGCTGGGATCAGGGGAATAAATAGGGCGGCCAACACAGGGTAAGCGATGACCGTGGTCAGCCAAGGAAACTCGTGCAAGCTGGGCAGCGCCATGGATGTAACCTCGCTTGTGCCATACCATCAGGGGGATCCCTGCCGGCTGCAATCCGACAGCCCTTTACCAGAATCGCCCTTGAGTATCTATGCTTAGCAAATCTACAGGATTATCTTAAGGCTCCCTCTCCCTTTGCGTTGGGATCCCTGGGATGGAGCAGATGCATGGGTGGATGTTGTACCCGAAAATCAAAATATAGTCTTCCACTGTTCTCACAAGGTAACCGATCTCATCATGCCTCAGCCCAAACTGATCATCCACGGCGGAGCCGGCAGCGCCCTGGAAGGGGAAAGCAGCCTGGAAAAAGTGAGGGGATCCCTGCAGCAGGTGGTGGAGAGCACCTACGAGCTGCTGTTGGCTGGGCAGAGTGCCGAGGCGGCGGTGATGCATGCCTGCCAGTTGCTGGAGGATGATCCGCTCTACAATGCCGGGACGG
Source organism: Thermostichus sp. MS-CIW-38 (assembly GCF_054058415.1). Lineage (NCBI taxonomy): Bacteria > Bacillati > Cyanobacteriota > Cyanophyceae > Thermostichales > Thermostichaceae > Thermostichus > Thermostichus sp. MS-CIW-38. The sequence continues at coordinate 31,256 of NZ_JBSSAH010000010.1, forward strand.
GGTCGGTCTTGCAATCGGATGGGCAAATCCGCATGAGCGCCGCTCTCATGAACGGGGCCACCCAGTCTTTTAGCGGGGTGATCAACGTCAGCCGAGTTCAGCATCCCATCCTCATGGCCCAGGCTCTGCAATCAAGCCCGGATCGCGTGGTGGCCGAACAAGGGGCAGCAGAGCTGGCGCGGGAGCTGCAGTTGCCGGTCTATGACCCGGCCACTCTCAAGCGGGTTCAAGAGTGGGTGCAGTTGCGCCAAACCCATCCCCCAACTAGGGTTCTCACTGCTCTGGCCATGGGCACGGTGGGGGCGGTGGCCCTGGATCAACAGGGGCAAATCTGTGCCGGCACCTCCACCGGCGGGCGGGGGTTTGAACGGGTGGGGCGAGTAAGCGATTCGGCCACTCCAGCGGGAACCTATGCCAGTGCGGCGGCGGGGGTCAGTTGTACTGGTGTCGGGGAAGATATTTTGGATGAGAGCTTGGCGGTGCGGATTGTGATTCGAGTGGAAGATGGCCTCAGCCTGAAGGCTGCCATGGCCAAGTCTTTTCAAGAGGCCCGCCAACGTCGCCGCTCCTTTGGGGCCATTGCTCTATCGCGCTCGGGCGAGATTGCTTGGGATACCACCACCGACCTACTGCTGGCCGCCTATCACGATGGGCAGGGGATCGGCTTGACGATCTAAACTTCTAGCCGGGCTTGCGGGATTAGACCTGGACAAGCCTGAGGCGGTTGGATAAGAGTAGGATAAGAGTAGAAATAGTACTTAAACAAACCAAGTCTGCCCCCTGGCGGGCCACTGTAGAGCGTTTATGGCACTTCACGCGGAGTTGCACCGTCATTTGGGCGGTTCGGTTGTCCCCCGAATTCTGTGGCGCTATTTTCACCGCCAGGGATCCCCTGTGGCGGAGCGCTTTCCCACCTATGCCGAGTTTGAGGAGTTCTACACCCGCCCGCGCAACACCCTCGAGGATTACCTGGAGCTGCACACGCTGGTGGAACAGGTGCAGACCCTGGAAACCCTGCCCTATTTTATCTACCGCCTGCTGCGGGGAGCCTACATCTTTGAGGATCTGGCCTACCTAGAGATTCGCTACACCCCCTACCTGCGCACGGATCCCAGCCTGGATGAGGCGGAGCGCCTCAAGCAGATGCGCCAGGTAATCGAGACGGTGGGGCAGGCCAGCCAGCAGCGGGAGTATCCCATCGTCACCACCCAGATCGTCTGTTTGCATTCACGCCTGCCCAGCCACATCAACCGGGCCATGGTGGAAGCTGCCGCTGAGTCGGAGTATGTGTGTGCCATCGACCTGGCCGGGGGAGACAAGCCCTACGGCGAACGGATGGACGAGTGGATTGAGCTGTTCAAGTATGCGCTGGCCCGCGGCCTGAAAACCACTGCCCACCTGTACGAAACTTTGGATGGCTGCTACCCACAGTTGCTGCCCTATGTCTCGCGGATCGGCCACGGCATTCAGATCCCCCTCCACTATCCAGAATTGCTGCCGGAGCTGGCGCGGCGAGGACAATGCCTAGAAGTTTGTCCCACCACCTATCTAAAAACGGGAACTCTGCCCAGTTTGGAGCCCCTCAAGATTGTCTTTGACCGCTGCTTTGACGCGGGGGTGGATATTGCCATCTGCACCGACAACGCCGGCTTGCACAATGTACGCCTGCCGTTTGAGTACGAGAACCTGCTGACCCACGACATCATCGATTTCGAGCAGCTCAAACACTGCCAGGAAGCAGCTTTTCGTCACGCTTTTGCCTGGCCCTATAAGGGGCGTCCGGCCTCATTGTTGTCGGAGTTGCAGCAGGGGGTATCTGCTTCTTTGGTGGCTCTCTGACCGCCTCAGCGGGATGGAGTCCTTGTTTTTCATCCCGACTTCTCGAAAACAGGGAAGGGATCCGTAACAGAGACAGGGGCAGCTTTCGCAAGGGAAATGACCGCTTGGATCCCTTGTGCAGAGCGATGTTGAGCGGCATCTGAGGGTGGATAGAGCCCGACAGAATCCAATGCTGAGTCTACTGAGCCAAACATGAAGGTTTATATCAGCGCCGATATTGAAGGGATCGCCGGCATCAGCCATTGGGATGAGGCCACCATCGGCCAGCCGGGTTACGAGGCATTCCGAGAGCAGATGACCCGAGCAGTGATCGCGGCTTGTGAGGGATCCCTGGCTGCCGGAGCCACGCAGATCACAGTCAAAGATGCCCATGACTCCGGGCGGAACCTCATCCCCGAACGGTTGCCGGAGCCGGTGCAACTCATCCGCGGCTGGAGCGGCCACCCCTACTGTATGGTGCAAGAGTTGGATCGCAGTTACGATGCCCTGCTCCTAATCGGCTATCATGCCCGCGCCGGATCTGCTGCCAACCCCCTCGCCCACACCTACACCACCGAAGTTAGCCAAATCCGGCTGAACGGCCAGGCCATCGCCGAGTTTCACCTGGTCAGCCTCACGGCTGCCTATGAGGGAGTCCCAGTTGTGTTTGTAGCCGGAGATGCGGAGGTGTGTGCTGAAGCAAAAGCTTATGACGCCCAAATCGAGACGGTGGTCACCCACAAAGGGATAGGCCAGTCGGTCATTACGCCACATCCGCAGCAGGTTCTACAGGCCATCCGCCAAGGTGTAGAGGGATCCCTGAGGCGGCTGTCGGCCTACCGTCCTCGCCCACTGCCGGATCACTTTCAATTGGAAGTGGACTACAAGGATCCCGCTCGGGCCTACCGCAAGTCTTTTTATCCCGGCTGCCGGTGGATTGCCGATTCCACGGTTCGGCTGGAAGTTTCCGAGTGGTTTGAGGTGTTGCGGGCTTTGGAGTTTATCGTGCTCACCTAGCCAGGGATCCAAGCGGCATCTGGATGAGGCGAGCAGCAGCTTCCCTGAGGCTGGTCTCGGAAAGGTCAGACAGCTCAATCCGGGCCCGAAGGCGATTGAAGTTTTGCTGCAGCCCGTGTCGATAGGTGGGGTCGTAGTGCTGCTCCAGCAACTCCTGCACAAACTGCGGCCAGTCTTGGGCGTCGATCAGCTCAAACCAACGCTGCAGGCGGGCCTGGCCAAGACGGGACTTCAGAGGCAGCAATTTCCCCTTTAGCGCTTGGGGGTGAGCAATCCAGTGGGGATAGTGGGCGATTAACCCCTTCACCCGCTCCTCTAGAGGCAACTGCACTTCGACACAGTCGGCTTGGGTAAGGGCTTGCCAAAGGGCAGGCGGCAGATGGAGCTGGCCCACTTTGGCACTCTCAGCCTCCACCCAGACTGGCTTGGCGGGATCCCACCGGAGAAAAACCTGCACCAGTTGACTTTCAAAGCTCTTCTGACTGGGCTGTGGCACCCCCCACTCGGCCCCCAGGAGGGATCCCCGGTGACAGGCCAGCTTTTCCAGATCGAGAACTTGGGATCCCTGTTGGCGCAGATGGTGAAGCAACTGGGTTTTGCCGCTCCCTGTTGGTCCGCAGAGCACTCGGTAGGTAAATTCCTGGGGCAAGATCTGCAGCTGTCGGCGCACCCAGGCCCGGTAGGTTTTGTAGCCGCCTTGCAAAACCGTAACCTGCCAGCCCACCTGGGACAACACCAATGCCAAGCTGGCAGAGCGCTGCCCTCCCCGCCAGCAGTAGATTAGGGGCCGGTAATCGCGATCTTTATCGGCAAAATGGGTTTGCAAGTGGCGACTGATGTTCTGGGCCACCAAGCTTGCCCCTCGTTTGCGGGCTGTAAAGGGATCCACCTGCTTGTAGAGCGTGCCCACCTCCGCCCGTTCTGTATCGTAGAGTACAGGCAAGTTGATGGCTCCCGGCCAATGATCCTCTGCGAACTCTGCCGGAGAGCGCACATCGATAATTTCGCTGTAGGTGTGCAGCCAGGGCTCTGCAGTGAAGTGAATCGGAGGAGACACAAACCTGTGGATGGAAATGGCAAGCTAGCGCAATCTTGAACAGTTTCTAGCTTAGCCAACGCTGCTGCTCAAGGAAGCCCAGGGCTAACCCTAGCCTATCCCCTCGCAGGTGGACTTCTCGCTTTTCCAAAAGTTTAGGCAAGGTCTCTGGAACATGCAGGATGCCATTTGCCGCTCTCAAAAAAGTTATAGAGGTTTTCAGGCTCTCCAGGTGCCACCTCAGATAGAAAGGTGAGCTCGGACTTTTTCTTCGTCCATTTGGTCAGTCGGCCCCTCCATGATAAGGGATCCATTTTCCATAAGATAAAAGTAATCGGCCAGACTTTGGGCAAACTCAAAATACTGCTCCACCAGCAACACCGAAACGCCCCGCTCCTTTTGAATACGGGTGATGGCTTCTTCAATCTCGATGATGATGGAGGGTTGGATCCCTTCTGTAGGCTCATCCAGGAGCAAAAGTTTGGGCTCTGCCACCAAAGCCCTGGCGATGGCCAGTTGCTGCTGCTGCCCACCGCTCAAATCCCCACCCAGCCGTTTAAGAAAAGAACGCAGAATTGGGAATAGGTCATAGACAAACTCAGGTATGATCCGTTCTCTGTCCGGTGCCGCTTCTAGCCCCACCAGCAGGTTTTCCTCAACCGTTAGGCGGGGAAATATCTCTCGACCTTGGGGTACATAGCCAATACCGGCGCGGGCTCGCCAATTGGGAGGGTAATGGTTGATAGGACGGCCCTCAAAAGCAATTTTGCCTGTGCAGTCTTTCAGAAGTCCCATCAGGGCTTTAAGTGTGGTGGTTTTGCCCATACCATTGCGGCCCAGAAGGCAAACCGCTTGGCCGGGAAAGATCTTAAAAGAGAGATCCTTCACAATTAAACTCTGACCATAGTAAACCCTCAAGTTGGAGACCTCCAGGAGAGGCCCGGATCCATCTCGGGATAAGTTTTGTGTTGCGGTCGCGTTTTCCGTATTCATAGGCCTGCGCATGAGTCGATTAGATACAGAACTATAGCCTCTTTGCTTAGTTTTTCCCCTTGTGGGATCCGAGATAGACCTCAATCACTCGCGGGTCGTTTTTCACATCCTCAAAGGTACCTTCGCACAGCACCGAGCCTTGGTGTAAAACGGTAACCTTGCGGGCAATTTGTCGTACAAACACCATGTCATGTTCGATCACCAAAATGGTGTGGCTTTGGGCTAAGGATTGAATTAACTCTCCTGTAGCTTCTGTTTCTTTGTCCGTCATCCCGGCCACGCATTCATCCAGCAGCAGCAAATCCGGATCTTGAGCAATCACCATGCCGATCTCCAGCCATTGCTTTTCTCCGTGGGAAAGCAGCCCTGCCGGAACCCGATCCTTACGGCTGAGGCCAATGGTTTCCAAAAGAGCATCCGTTTTTTCTCGCAGATGCTTTTTGCCCAATAGGGTGGAAAAAACCCTTTTGTCAGGGTTGAGGGATAGCTCCAAGTTTTCTCGCACGCTCAAGTTTTGATAGACCCGCGGCGTCTGAAACTTGCGCCCAACACCCAAAATCGAGATCTCGTGTTCCTTGAGCTTGGCCAGATCCTTTCCTTTGAACAGCACCCATCCTCGGGTGGGCTTAACCTTGCCCGTCAGCACATCGAGAAATGTAGTCTTACCCGCCCCATTGGGACCGATGACCACCCGCAGCTCCCCTTCCTCCAGAGAGAAGTTCAACCCATCTAAAGCCTTAAAGCCGTCGAAGCTGACGGTGAGATCCTGGGTTTGTAAAATTTGTCGGGTGGCGGTGGGAGCTGCAGTAAGCATGGGGATCACATCCAAGAACGGAAAGGGCAGAGGGCGAACAGGGTTCTCAACCCATCAAACTCAACCCATCAAATAAATAAGAGAGGACACTTGGCATCGCTGGCTTACCCATCAGATCTGGGATCCTTTTACTCTGAACTTGCACCTTGCGTATGATGCACATCGACAGAAAGCCAGATTTAAGCTGGGGAAGTATCTGCCAAGCGCCTGCGCCAAAGCTGGACAGTGACCCAAAGCTGCCTGCCTTGGGTGCGCACCCAACCCACCAGTCCATCCGGCAACACCAGCACCACCAGCAGGAACAATCCCCCTTGGAAAAACAACCAAATTTCGGGAAAATTTTCGCTCAGCAAGCTCTTGGCAAAGTTAACCAACAGAGCCCCCAGCACCGCCCCCACCAAACTGGCCCGACCGCCCACCGCCACCCAGATTACCATCTCAATGGAAAAGGGAACGGCCATCGCATTGGGAGAGATGATCCCAGTTTGCAAGGTAAACAAAGCTCCGGCAACACCCGCCAGGGCAGCAGACACGGCAAACACCAGAACTTTAAAGCCGGTGGGATCGTAGCCGGAAAAACGAACCCGCGGCTCGTCATCTCGAATGGCTACCAGGATCCGACCGAATAGGCCGCTGGTCAGCCAACGACAGAGAAGGTAAGCCAAAACCACCGCCAGAACTGTAGTGACATAGACAGCGAAGCGCATCTCGGACGAGTTGACATCCAGGCCAAACAAAGTCTGGAAGTTGGTCAGGCCGTTGGTGCCATTAATTAAGCGCTGTTGGCCGTTGAAGAAGTTAAAGAAAATAATCGTGATGGCCTGAGTTAGAATGGAGAAATAAACCCCTCGAATGCGATTTCTCACCACCAAATATCCCAGGGCTGCTGCCACCAAAGCCGGGATCAAGACAACAGCAACAACCGTGAACGGAAACGAATAAAAGGGGTACCAAAACCAGGGCAATTCCGTTACCCCATAGAGGCTGAAAAACTCCGGTATCTGACCTTCCGGCAATTGCAATTTCAGGTGCATCCCCAGAGCGTAGCCCCCCAAGGCGAAGAACACCCCATGCCCCAGGCTGAGCATGCCGGTATAGCCCCAGATGAGGTCGATCCCCAAAGCTACAATGCTGAGGGCCAGAAACCGCCCCAACAAGTTGAGCCGAAAGCCAGACAGCACAGTTGGGGCCACAAAGATCAAGGCCAGCACCAAAACGATGAGGATCCCGGCCTCCCACAGAAGCTTGCGAGAAGAATTGGGATCCCCACCCGCGGCGGGAGCAGCCACTTCATGATCAGCACGGGGGGAATGAACCAGTTTCATGGGCTTTGTGAGGGAGTAGAAGATGGAGAGTCTGGTCCTAGAGTTTTCGCCAAGCGAGATCATTCCCTAGGCATCCACCATACGACCTTTTTCGGGGAAAAGGCCCCGAGGTCGCACCTGCAAAAAGGCCACGATCAAAGCAAAGACCATCACCTTGGCCATGCTCGTGGTGGCAAAAAAGTTGAGGGTATCGGTCAGGATGGGCACGTTGGGAAAAATCAAAGCCAGCGTCCCGGAACCGATGACAAAGTTGGCAATCCCGATCCCAAGCGCCGCCACAATACTGCCTAAGAGCTTACCAACACCCCCCACGACGACCACCATAAAGGTATCCACGATGTAGTTCTGGCCGGTGTTCGGCCCCACGGATCCCAGCAGGCTGACCGCCACGCCGGCTACTCCCGCCAGACCCGAACCGATGGCAAAGGTAAGGGCATCCACCTTTTGCGTGGGGATCCCTACACAGGCACTCATGGCCCGATTCTGGGTAACCGCCCGGATGCGCAGCCCCCAGCGGGTGCGCTGCAAGAAGAAGTACAGCCCTAGGATGCAGAAGACAGTGAGGGCGATGATAAACAGGCGGGTATTGGGCAAAAACAGGCTGCCCACCGGGATCCCACCCCCCAGCCACCGGGGAGCCGTCACGTCTTTGTTCTGGGCGCCGAACCAAGGCTGGGTAACCGCCAAAGCACAGGTTTGCGCCAGCACCCGCCCCCCCACCGATGCAATGGCCGTGGAGAGCACCAACAGCAGCGCCAGTGTCCACCCTTTGAGGCGCGGCCAATCCGTTCGCCTGGCCAAGAGCCACCAGCCGCCAAAAAAGAGCACCGCGAAGGCCCCCAAGCGGAAAGCCAGCACCCAATTGACGCTGCGCACAAACTGCTGCAGGATCAGGCTCACGCCCCAGGTGGCCAAAAGGGTCTCCAAGGGTCGGCCATACAAAAAGCGGATCACCCCCCGCTCCAAGGCCAGCCCTACCAGAGCAGTGACGGCAAAGGCTGCCACCAAAGCCGGGAAGATATACAGATCCCGCCAGGGATCCCCTAGGGGACGAAAGGCATTTTGAACCACAAAAGTGGTGTAGGCCCCCAACATCATCAGCTCCCCATGGGCCATGTTGATGACCCCCATGAGGCCGAAAACAATGGCTAAGCCCAGAGCGGCTATCAGCAAGACGGTGCCGATGCTAAGGCCGTTAAACAAGCTATCCAAGAGCAAGGTCATCGGCAGGGGATCCTCCTTCCAACTAAACTAGGGAGGCTAACCGAGCATCTAGGCGGGATCCCCGACCCTATCCAAACGGCAAGGGATCCCAGCCCTGGCCAGGACTAGCTGACTTTGTAGCGACCGCCCTTGGCCGGATCTGACCAATCGCAGGCAAAGCCCTTGGTCTCTGCCACAAACTGGTTCCAGGGCTGCGGCTCCACGGCATCCGTAGAAAAGATGACATCAAACAAACCGTCAGAGCGCACCTGGCCGATCCGCACATACTTGGTCAGGTGGTGATTGGTGTTCATGGTTACCAAGCCTTCTGGGGCATCAAAGGTCTGGCCATAGGCTGCCTGCCGCACGGCGTCGATTTCCACTGTTCCCGCTTTTTCCACTGCCTGCTTCCAGATGTAAACCATGATGTAGGCGGCTTCCATCGGGTCGTTGGTGACGCGGTTTTGGCCGTATTCTGCCTTGAAAGCCTCCACAAACTTCTTGTTGGCAGGCGTATCCACCGTCATAAAGTAGTTCCAGGCGGCGAAGTGCCCTTCCAAAAATTCGGGGCCAATGGCCTGCACCTCTTCTTCGGCAATGCTGACGGACATGGAAGGATAACGATCTGGCCCCAGCCCTGCCCCTTCCAGTTGTTTGAAAAAGGCCACGTTGCTGTCGCCGTTCAAGCTGTTGTAGATCACACCGCCATTGGGAAGAGCGGCCCGGATCTTGCTGATGATGGGGGTAACTTCTGTGTTGCCCAAAGGCAGATAGTCTTCACCCACCACTTTGCCCCCCAGGGCTTCCAACTGGGCCTTGATGATGGTGTTGGCCGTGCGGGGGAACACATAGTCGGATCCCACCAGGAAGAACTCTTTACCTTTATTGTTGAGCAGCCATTCCACGGAAGGCTCGATCTGCTGGTTGGGGGCAGCGCCGGTGTAGAAGATGTTTTTGGAGCACTCTTGTCCTTCGTACTGCACGGGATACCAGAGCAGGTGCTGCTTGGATTCAAACACCGGCAACACGGCTTTGCGACTGGCCGAAGTCCAGCATCCAAACACCGTTGCCACCTTGTCCACATCGATCAATTTGGTGGCTTTCTCGGCAAAGGTTGGCCAATCGGAAGCCCCGTCCTCGATAATCGGCTCGATCTGCTTGCCCAAAACCCCACCGGCGGCATTGATCTCTTTGATAGCCAGCTTTTCCGCATCCACCACGCTGGTTTCCGAAATGGCCATGGTGCCGCTGAGGGAGTGCAAAATGCCAACGCGAATGGTCTCTCCCTGGGCGTAGGCGGGCACAGACCGCTTCACCCAGATCTGCGGCCCCAGGGCAGCCCCGGCTCCGGCCAGAGCGCCCATTTTCAGCACTTGACGACGATTAAATGATAGAGCCATCGGTGATCTCCGAAACGAAGTGAGTGCAAAGGGTATTAAGAAGTCCAGTTGTTGCAGCAGCCCGGCCAACGGGGGGAAGCACCTAGCTCATCACCTCGCCCATGTGTTAAATTTGCCCAACTGCAGTCGGCTGAGGCTTTCACCGAATGCCTTCCCAACGTCAACAGGGGAAAGGCTAATCCTGCAGTCGAGAAAGCGTTGTGCATCCCTGTTGCCTTAACGTGTTCCATCAAACCCATTCAGCCCGGAGAGAATTGTATCGCGGGATACCTTTTCCCAGAATCCGAGCCCTTTCCCCACAGGCTGTAGGCAGAGGCAGGGATCCCTTGCTGCCGGCATAATAGGGGTTCTGGGGTCGAGAATTAGTTGAGAGTTAATAGCTTATGGTGCAACAGGCCGGCTATGGATCTTGGCGATCCCCGATTACCGCTGACCTGGTGGTGACGGGATCCCTGCGCTTGGGACAGATGGTTTGGGATCAGGGGGATCTCTACTGGACGGAGGGCCGCCCGCAAGAAAAAGGGCGCAATGTGTTGATGCGGCGCTCTGCCGACGGGATCCTGGTGGAGCTGACACCGGCACCTTTCAATGTGCGGACACGGGTGCATGAGTATGGGGGTGGAGCTTATTGGGTGTCGGCAGGGGTAGTGTATTTTTGCAACTTCGCTGACCAACGGCTCTACCGCCTGCTGCCGGGTTCGGATCCCCAGCCCCTGACGGAAGCAGGCCCCTATCGCTACGCCGACGGGGTGGTGGATCGGGCGCGTGGACGCATCCTCTGTGTGCGGGAAGATCACAGCCGCCAGGGAGAGCCGGAAAACAGCCTTGTCTCGATTGACTTGGAAAGCGGATCCCAGCAGATTTTGGCTTCTGGGCACGACTTCTACGCCAGCCCGCGCCTCAGTCCAGACGGCCAGACCTTGGTATGGCTGACCTGGGATCACCCCCAAATGCCCTGGGACGGCACAGAGCTGTGGCGGTCTGAGGTGAACCCTGACGGCAGCTTGGGAGAACCTCAAAAGCTGGCCGGTGGCCCTGCCGAGTCGATCTTCCAGCCCCAGTGGTCACCGGAGGGGGATCTCTACTTTGTTTCCGATTGCAGCGGCTGGTGGAACCTCTATCGCTGGGATCCCCAGGGCCCCATTCCCCTCTGCCCTATGGAAGCGGAGTTTGGAGAGCCGCAGTGGGTGTTTGGCCTGAGCACCTACGGCTTTGCTGGGGATGGGCGCATTCTGGCCTGCTACCAACAGGGGGGTCTGTGCCATTTGGCCTACCTGGATCCCCAGTCGGGGCAACAGGAAGAGATCCCTTTGCCCTACACCGAGATCCACAATCTGCAGGTAAGTGGGGAAAAAGCCGCTTTCCTGGTCGGATCCCCGACGGAAGCCACTGCCTTGGTCTGCCTAGACTTACCCTCCAGCCAAGTGGAGGTGGTGGCCCGTTCCAGCAGCGTGGCGGTGGATCCCGACTATCTGTCGATCCCAGAGCCCATTGTTTTTCCCACCGGTGGCGGCAAGGAAGTGGCCTACGCCTTCTTCTATCCCCCCAAAAACCGAGACTTTGTTGCCCCTGCTGGCGAAAAGCCACCCCTGCTGGTGAAAAGCCACGGCGGGCCCACCGGAGCGACGGCAGCGGTGCTCAACCTAGGGATCCAATACTGGACCAGTCGGGGGATTGCCGTTTTGGATGTGAACTACCGGGGCAGCAGCGGCTACGGACGGGCCTATCGGGATGCCCTCAAAGGCCGGTGGGGCCTGGTGGATGTGGAAGATTGCATTGCCGGAGCTCAATTTTTGGCAGAACAGGGCAAGGTGGATGGGGAACGGCTGCTCATTCAAGGGGGCAGCGCTGGCGGCTATACCACGTTGGCGGCCTTGACCTTCCACAGGGTCTTCCGAGCAGGTGCCAGCTACTACGGGGTGAGCGATCTGGAAGCCCTGGCCCAGGAGACCCACAAGTTCGAGTCTCGCTACTTGGACAGCCTTATTGGCCCCTACCCAGAGCGACGGGATCTCTACCGGGAGCGTTCCCCCATTCATCACCTGGAGGGCCTCAATTGTCCGGTTATCTTCTTCCAAGGGTTGGAAGACGCCATCGTGCCCCCCAATCAGGCGGAGAGGATGGTGGCAGCCCTACGGGCCAAAGGGATCCCAGTGGCCTATGTGCCCTTCGAGGGAGAGCAACACGGCTTTCGCCAGGCGGCCAACATCAAACGGGCTTTGGAGGCAGAGCTTTACTTTTATGCCCAGGTGTTGGGGTTTCCGCTGGCAGAACCTCTTGAGCCGGTTCGGATCGAGAACTTGGACACCTGATGATGACTGCTCAATGGGTCGAATAGAAAGGGATCCCGTCCCATCTATGGCCCATTGTTGCTCCACAACGCTGTCGCGACAGAGCAGCCCCTCTATGATGGACTTACCAGCCAACCCGGATGGAGTCATCGATATTGCTCCGCAACACTGTCGCGACTGCTGGTAAGAGAGCTGGTCATGAGCGTCAGTAGCCCTTCCTTCCGTGAACTGCCCATCTTAGAAAGCGGCGATCGTCTCACCCGCGATGAGTTTGAACGGCGCTATCAAGCCATGCCTCAGCTCAAAAAAGCCGAGCTGATTGAGGGAATTGTTTACGTGGCATCTCCCCTCAGATATCGCCGACATGGCAGACCACACAGCCACATCATGGCCTGGCTGGGAGTTTATGAAGCAGCAACGCCGGGGGTTGAGTCGGCGGGCAATCCAACCGTTCGCCTGGACTTGGACAATGAGCCGCAGCCAGATGCCATATTGCGGATGCACGAATCTTGTGGGGGACAGTCCCGCATTAGCGAGGATGACTACATTGAGGGTGCACCGGAGCTGATTGTGGAGATTGCCGCCAGCACAGCTTCCTACGACCTGCATGATAAGCTGCGGGCCTACCGGCGCAACGGCGTGCGGGAATATCTGGTCTGGCTAACCCAAGAGCAAGCCTTTCGCTGGTATGTCTTCCAGAATGGAGAGTACGTGCAGCAACAGCCCAATGAGTTGGGCGTTTTGTACAGTCGGGTGTTTCCGGGGTTGTGGTTAGCCGTGGACGCGCTGCTGACGGGCAACATGCAGCAGGTGTTGGGTGTGCTGCAAAGGGGAATTGAGTCGGAGGAACACCGAGAGTTTGCAGCGCGGTTGGCAACCCGAGAAGCAGAGGCTGGAGCCTAGGCCATGAGTCGGAGGGACGGGTTTGCGCTCGCAAAGGCTCAGGTTAATGGCTGTGGGCCAACAGGTTGGGCTCGAAGACAGCCATCTCCAACCGAAACGGGATCCCCATGTGGGCCAGCCAGTCCTGCAGGGGATCATCGGCCAGCGCCAGGATCTGTCCTTGGAGGGAAACGTGGGCCGGGCGGTGCCAATTGCCCAGTTGATGAATCACCTGGCCCATCTGGATGGGGTTTTCAGGTTGAATCAAGAGCACCGGTTCGGGTTGGGCTCTGACCCGAATGTGTCGCTGCGCATCCGCATAGAGCAGATCCCCATCGTGAAGATGGGTGCCCCGAGGCAGCATCAACTGGATCTCGGTGCCCCGATCGCTCACCAGCCGTTGCCGGGATCGCTGGCGGTCGTGCCAAGTGAGGGCAACCACTTCCAATTGGCCGGGGATCCCCTCTGGCGGCTCGTCCAGCAGTTGCGTCACCGTAATGGCCGCGGGCTCCTCTCCCGCAGCATGGGCATCTTCGCTCATGTTAGGGACTCCAGATACTGGCTGAGGTCTTCTTGAAGGCGAGAGAACTCCACCTCAGTGGAAAAGCGCAGCCCTTCCGTTTTCACAGTAACCAAGACCTTGGCTGCGTGGGGGCCAGCCCAGATGTTGGGGTTGCAGAACATCTCCAAAGAGAAGTCGGCAGCAGAATGATGAAACTCAACCGGATCCTGAGGCTGCTGCCGGGAGCTGCCCGAGCGAACCTTGAGCCGCTCCAAGAGGATTTGCAGGGCCTTGTGCCATTGTTGTGCCACCTCTGGCGAAAGGGAGAAACTGGCCGAGCCGGTTGCGAAGTTGAGGGCAAACTGAGGAAAATGGGTAGTCATGGAGGCCCGTACCGTTCGCGAAGTGTCCTCTGGAGGGCAGCATTGGACAACAACAGTATCTTACGTCAGCTCTTGCTAATGGGCGTGGGCACAACCACTCTGCTGGCAGAACAGTTGAGAAAGGCTGCCGACGACTTGGTGCAGAAGGGGCAGCTCAACCCAGAAGAGGCATCCAATGTCATCAACAACCTGCTCAACCAGGTGAAGGCCGAGCAGAGTAACTTTGAATCCTACGTTCAGCGGCAGGTGCGCAACGTCCTGCAGGATCTGGGCGTGCCCCGCCAATCGGAAATGGACGAGCTGCGGGGGCGGCTGGATCGGCTGGAGCGGCAGGTGCGCAATTTGGAGAATCAGGTTTACCGCCGGTAGCCGAGCTGAGCCTTCCCCTTTTGCCGGCTTTCCTTTGCCGTTGGGCAGGGTTTTGCCGAACGTTGCGATACCCTGAAGTCCTCTCTGGGAGAATTCATCAAGTTCCCATGCCAAGCGAAGTTTTGACCATCACAGGCCGAGGGATCCCCCTGCTGGGCAACGACATCGACACCGATCGGATTATCCCGGCCCGCTTTTTGAAGTGCGTCACCTTCGACGGCTTGGGCCAGCACGTGTTTGCCGACGACCGCGCCCAGGATCCCGGCCAACACCCCTTCGATCAGCCTCAGTACCAGGGAGCCCAGATCCTCGTGGTCAATGCCAATTTTGGCTGTGGCTCCAGCCGGGAGCATGCCCCCCAAGCGCTGGCCAAATGGGGGATCCGCGCTCTCATCGGTGAAAGCTTTGCCGAGATTTTCTTCGGCAACTGCTTGGCCCTAGGGATCCCTTGTGTCACGGCACCCCCGGCTGTGATTCAAGCTCTGCAGAAGGCGGTGGCCGAGGATCCCCAGCTCCAGTTGACGCTGGATCTGCCCAACAAACAGGTGCGCTGGGAGGCAAATACCGCTGCTGTGGAGATCCCCCAGGGAGCCTGGCAAATGCTGGTGCAGGGCACCTGGGACGCCACAGGACAACTGCTGGCCGCCCAAGCCCAGATTCAGCAAGTAGCCGCTTCTTTACCCTACCTGCGTTGGCAGCGAGCCCGTTGAGCAATCCTCTCCCCCCTGATACCCATACATGGCTGGGCAGTGCTGACCCAGATTTTCTGGATTTGGCGATCCGGGAGATAGAAGCTGCGGATCCAGAGGCTGCCGTGCAGCGGCTAAAGGAAGCACCTGGCTTGGTGTGGGTATGCAGCCAACGCTCATTTGCTGACCTGGCTGAGGCTTGGCAAGCTGACCCGCCCATTTTTTTACGCCACATCTGCCCCATTCACCAAGAACGGCGGCTGGCCGAGGGATCCTTAGTTGAATTGCGCCTTGATGGGGAAATGTTGGCAGCCATTGACCCCGCCCTCAGCTTTTCGGTTCAGACGCGCCTGTTTGGAGAGCCGGCTCTCAAGCCCTTCCAGGTCAATGAAACCCTGGCCGAACAGGTGATGGCAGCGGTGGGATCCCCCCTGGAGGTCAAAGACCCACAGCAGGTAATCTCGGTGGTGATCCTGGCTCAACCGATGGGCATTCGCGCTTGGCTGGGCCTATCCTTGGCTGCCCAGAACCTCTCCAACTGGGCCGGTGGGATCCATCGCTTTCGGCGGGATCCAGAGCAGATCAGCCGCTCCGAGTTTAAGCTGCTGGAGGCCATCCAGGTGTTTCAGATTCCCTTGGTGCCGGGGGGACAGGCTCTGGATCTGGGGGCAGCACCGGGGGGATGGTCGCGCATTTTGCGCCTATATGGCCAGCAGGTCACGGCAGTGGATCCGGCGGACTTGGACGAGCGCCTCAGCCAAGATCCGGGGATCTGCCACCATCGCCTCAGCGCCCAAGCCTACTTGGCCCGTGGCCCAGGCCGGTTTCACCTGATCCTCAACGACATGCGCATGGATGGCCCGGCTTCCGCCCACCTGATGGTGGCTTTTGCTCCCCATCTGGAGCCACAGGGGAGAGCTGTGATGACCCTGAAGCTACCCCACCAACACCGCCTGCGGGTGCTGCGGCAAAGTCTGGAGATTTTGGGTAGTGCCTTCCCCCTGGTGAGAGCCCGCCACCTGTTTCACAATCGCAGCGAAGTCACCCTCTACTTGCAACAGGGGATCCCTGCCCCTCAATCTGCCGTTTCCACCACCTGAATCTCCCGACGGAGCACCATTTCGCGAATGGACTCCAGCAAGCCTATCTCTTCGGGGGAGATTTTGCCGTCGGCCCGGATGGCGTTGACGATTTGATCCACCTCTGTGCGGGTGAGCTTTTTGTCTTCCAGCGCTCGATCCACCAGCGCTTGCAATTGCGAAAACTCCATAAGGCTCCTCTGCGCTTGAACAGGTCTTGTCGCCTCATTTCCTCATCTAAGCTACCCGCGCTGCCCAAAATCTCCTGCAAGCGCAAGATTCTCTTCAGGTATCCTAAAGAAAACGTGAAACCCACCGAGAGGAAGACATCATGGCTGGCCCGGATCCCAGGAGCACTGCGCACGATTGCGCCACCCTCTGTCGAGATGGCTGTGTCTTGGGAGAGGACTGCCCCCACCGAGAGGCGGCTCGCCAAGCCGTGGCCTTTGTCATGAGCACCGACTGGGAGACCTTGATGCGGATTGCCGAATCCAAGAACCTGCCCAAAAGCTCCCCTCAGGAGGAGATGGATCCCCTGCAGTTTTTGGAGAACTACCGCTTGGGCGGGTAGGCCCCAACCAGTCTCCCTAAGGACAAGGGATCCCTGCTGAGGATCCAGGGGTTTTGAGCCATACTTTTGAGCCATACTGAGTTAGGTGGGATCCCTGGATTCTATGGTTTGGCCTTGGATCATCATTGGGTTAGTCCTCATTTCTGCCGAATTGTTTTTGCCAGAATTGGTTGCCGGCTCGGTGGGGCTGGCGGCGCTCTTGGCGGGGCTTTTGGCTTATTTGGGGCTGCCGATCTGGGTACAATTTGCCAGCTGGATTGGGGCATCGGTGGTGTTGATTATCCTCAGCCGCCGTCTGGTGCCCCATGGATCGGTTCAGGTAGAGGAATCTCGCGAGGCGCGGGCAATCACCCCCATTCCCCCAGGCGAACGGGGGCGGGTTTCTTATCTGGGTTCCACCTGGAACGCCAAGTGCAGCATTCCCAACCTGGAAATCCAAGCCGGGCAGGAGCTCTACGTGGTGGAGCGACAGGGGAATACCCTCATTGTCATGCCGGCCAAGATGCTCAAGTCCTGACCTGGACAAATGTTTGTTTCCCTTGTTGCCTTGAGCGAGGGATCCCTGCTTGGGTGTGCATCAGAGGCGGGGATCTGGCATAATCACAAAAGCTAAGCCGGGATGTAGCGCAGCTTGGTAGCGCATCTGCTTTGGGAGCAGAGGGCCGCAGGTTCAAATCCTGTCATCCCGATCCTGACTGCGACGGGAATTGAGCCGTTTACGCTATTGACCGAGAGTTTCCCACCTATCCAGAGCCCCGCAGCCAAAACCCGCATCTATCGGCAGGGGTGCAGTCTTTGTCTTGAAGGCGCAAGAAGCAAACTCTTCGATTCTTCGATGCCATGAAAGAAATGGGCGGATCAGCTAGAAATCGCAGGAGCCCCGCACTGTACCCGTAGGGTCAGTGCCGGGAGGAATGCGGAAGTTATGATAGAACCATGACCCAAGTCCTGACCGTATCCTGCAAGCTCAAGGTGTCCCCGTCGCAGGCCGCCAAATTGGACGCGACTTTGGAGGCTTTTGGCCAAGCCTTGAATTGGGTCAACCAGAACACGCCGGAGAAAGTCGCCAACGCCGTTAAGCTCCAGTCTCTGTGCTACCGCGAAATCCGTGCCCGGTTCGGCTTGTCCAGTAACTTGGCTCAGCAGGTCTGCAGGCGGCTGGCCGGCGCCCGTAAAGTTGCCCAACAGAAAAACCGCCCCGTCAAAGCGTTCAAAGGAGACTTCGCTACCTACGACGCTCGTATCTTTTCGTTCCGCGAGAAAGACTGGACGGTGTCGCTGACCACGGTGGAGGGTCGGGAGCGCTTTGAGCTGGCGATTGGCCGCTACCAGAGAGAACGGCTGGCGGGCTCCAATCCCAAATCTGCCACTCTGGTCAAGCGTAAAGACGGCTCCTACTCTATTCAGATCTGTGTGGAAGCGGAGCCATCCCCACCGCAACGCACGGGTAGAGTGCTGGGGGTGGACTTGGGAAGGACAGATATTGCCCATACGTCAGAGGGTGATAACTGGAATGGACAGCAGTTGAACCGAATCCGAGACCACTACTCCAAGCTGAGGGCGACACTCCAACGTAAAGCCAGTAAGGGCACACGCAGTTCGCGGCGCAGATGCCGTCAACTGCTGCAACGGCTGTCTGGCAAGGAGAGACGCTTTCAAACGTGGGTCAATCATCGCATCTCCAAAGCTATTGTCTCTAGGGCAAAAGCTACCAACAGCGCTATCGCCCTGGAAGACCTGACAGGGATCCGGAAAAGAGTCAATCAACAACCCCGCAGCAAAGCCGAGCGGCGCAGGGCCAACAGTTGGGCGTTCTACCAACTACGTCAATTTCTGGAATACAAGGCGAGGGTTGCAGGGGTTTCTCTGATTCTTGTGCCGCCTGCCTACACGTCGCAGACCTGCCACCGGTGTTTGCACATCCATCCCGATCCTGCGCAATCCTACCGCAGTGGTAAGTCGTTCAAGTGTGGGCACTGTGGATGGGAAGGGGATGCGGATTTGAATGGTGCGAATGTGATTGCGCTCTTGGGGGCTGCCGTAAACCAGCCTAGAGGTTCGGGCCTGTTTTGTTCTCTGGTAGAGCAGAGCAGGCTCAGGGCTACTGAAAGCCCGCTCCGTACCGCTTAGCGGTCGGAGCCGGGTAGTTTACGCAGCCAAGCGGGATCCCCCGTAGCCAGGCCAAGGAGAAGCAAGCACAAAAAAGGCAGGGTTAACCTGCCCCCGCCGAGAAGATCGAGAGTTGAGAGCTTGCTCTCGTTGTCGTAATCGTTGCATCAAGGCGCGGTTCCGTTTGTCCAGTTGGCGCTTGCGTGCCGATCCCCCACGACCGCGACGGTTTCTGCCCTGATGGCGAGGAGATTCATGAGATTTCAACAGCATGGGATTCCCCTGATAAACTAAACAGTCCTGCCTGATTCTAAACGAAACCTCAGCAACTGGCCACAAGACTGGCGGCGCAAGCTGCGGCATTTGCGGCTGGGGATAGGCCGTCTTTGTCAATTTATTCGCATCATTCGGCATGGAGGACTCCTTGGGACAGCCAGTCTTTTAGGCGGTGGGTAGCCCGGCAGTCATCCTCGTTGTAGATAAGCGAGTGCTCCAAATATCTGCGCTCCCGAGTTTCCAGCCATTGGCTATACCAGTAAATGGACTGGGCGCCATTGGCATCCGGCAGACGCCATTGAAACCCCAACCAGCGGGCGATGTTTTTCAGGGAATAGCTCTCAATCGGTAACACCACCGAGCGTTGCACCCAGGCCTGTAAATCCACAAAGCGCTGCAACAACTGCCGCAGCTGTCGGGGATCCGTGCGGTATTGCTCCCCCAGCCGTCGGCAGGTCTGCACTTCAAAGCCGTGAAAGTGGTAGATGGGAGCGTCAGGATAGCGTTGTGCCAGTTGCAAGAATTGCTCCCAAGCTTGCCTTTCTTCCCGCGGCTCGGCGGCCAGGCAACTGTGATAGCTCGCAACCTTTTTCCCCTCGGCTTGCTCCACCACCAGCAGGCCCAGCAGATAGGCGACGTTGTGGCGGGGATCCGCCTCGATATCGAAGTACAGCTCTACAGGTGTGGTGGGCAGGGTTTGCGGGGGGGATTGAATCCAGAGGGGCTGCCGGCTGAGGGTGGCGCGGGCTTGAAGCTGCAGTTGCAGGGCCACGCCGGATCCCAACTTGGGAATGGCTTGCAACCTATCCAACTGAGCGTTGGCCAGGGCTTCAATCGAGTGGATCCCCGCCTCTTGCAAAAGGGGATAGCGGGATCCCGTTACGCCCGGTAGCAGGCTGAGGGGTTGGGCGGTGGCGTTCAACTGCCGACAATGCTCCCGCCAGTGGCAAAGATGACAGCGGCTGCGGGCCATGAACACCTGCGGTGGTTCCGGCTGGCTGAGGGAGTGCAGATACTCCTGCAGCAATTGCCGCACCTGTGCTCGTCGGCGGCTCAGGTGGACGGGGTGCCACTTCCCATCTTTCAGGATCAAAATGCCCCGCTTGGGAACGTTTCCCTGCAGGGATCCGAGCAACTCTGCCTGCAAAGCCAGCAACAATTCGTATTCCGGTTTGGGGCGTTTGCCGATACGAATATGAACCGGCAAGTAAGAGGATCGGGCGGCGTGGCGACTTCTGCCAACGAGAGCGGGATCCCGAATCAGCAGATCCAGGGAGCTGCTCACCCAAACTGAACGTCCCTCTGGAACAGCTTCAGGCGGCAACGCAAGAGCGGGCACCATCTCGCAGTCTTCTGGGGCAGGGATGGGATCCCTTGGAGAGGAGGAGTGAGGGACAGGTTCAGAAGCAAGCTGCAACAGCTCTGCCTCAGCAGTACAGTTGAGATCTTCCTGCGGTTGCCAAAACAGCTCTGCGGCAATCCGTCCGCCGTAGATCCGCTCCGCCCCGTCGGCCATGGCTGCCAAGAGAGCTTCATTGCCCGGCGCAACCCGTTCTCCGGGGAATCGCTCAAACACAGCGGCTGCCAGGGCTTGGCGATCCCGCCGCCATTGCTCCAGCAGGTTGTCCGGCGGCAGCTTGGCCTCTTGAGGGCCAAAGCGATCCAGGTAAGGCAAGCGTCGGCAACGAAAGAAAGCAAGCAGCTCCTCAGCCTCAACAGAACCCTGTCCTGCTGCTGCAACCTGGCACTCCAACGGTGGAAAACCTCAGCTCTGCTGCCATTGTGGCACGCCCCCAGGTTGCCCTCTGATCCTTCAAGACTTGGGATCCTGAGCGGGCAGGAGATGGGCGATGATCCGCTCAATCGTCTCAGATTGGCGACGAGCTGTATCGGCTTGCTGTTGACATATTGCCTTTAACTCTCCCAGCCAAGTGCTCTGCTCCTGGGATATCAGCACCTGTTGTTGAACAACAGCTTTCAAATGGGTTAGGTCATCCTTGACGAAGCTGACGGTCTCGGCCAGGGTCAACACAGCCCCAACCAGGCGATCCAGCCGGAAGTCAATTTGGTCGAATCGGTCTTTGCTCTGCATTTTCCTTACATTGGCTAGTAGAGGTTATCGGTGGGCGCTGAAGGGAAGTCACTTCACCAAGAAAAAGCCCCAAGCCGAACAGTCAGCCCGCTCAAGCTTGTGTCTTTATTGTTACCCATACGTACAGATACAGCACTAGCTATTTAGTGCGACTTCCCCTATCTGCTGTACGATCACGCCCTGCCCTGCGGACGTAACTCACCCTTCAGGCGCAATGTATACTATTTTGCAGAGCTTGGAGAAAAACCACAGGGAACGAGATCACAGCCACGGAAGACTTGAAGGGATAGCATAAACTGCTGCCAAGGGCAGGGATCCCTGATAAGACCTGCAGCTTGCTGACACGGCTGGCGTATGCTGGAGAATAAAGATTTCTTTACACTTTACCGGAGCGGACTGTGACAGCTCTTTCGACGGCCCCAACCTTGCCCCAAACCAAGACGGCGGCAGTGGAAATGCAGGGGGTGTGGAAGCGCTTTGGGCAGCAGGTTGCCGTTCAAGATTTGAGCCTGCAGATCCCCCAGGGGGAAGTGTTTGCCCTGTTGGGGCCCAACGGCGCCGGCAAATCCACCACCATCCGCATGCTTACTAGCCTTACCCGACCCAGCCAGGGATCCATCCGGGTGGGGGGGTATGACGTGGTGCGGGATCCGGTGGCGGTGCGGCAGCAAATTGGCGTAGTTCTGCAGCCTATCACCCTAGAGGCAGAGCTGACCGTTTGGGAAAACCTGGAGTTCCACGGGCGTATGCACCACATCCCCAACCCAGAGCGGCAACGGCGCATCGATGAATGGCTGGAGTATGTGCGGCTGGCGGATCGCCGGCAAGACAAAGTGAAAACCCTCTCAGGGGGAATGAAACGACGCTTGCAGGTGGCCAGGGCGTTACTGCATCGCCCCCAGATTTTGTTTTTGGACGAGCCCACCGTCGGGTTGGATCCCCAGGCGCGGCGGCTGTTGTGGGAGATCTTGCGGGATCTCAATCGGCAGGGCATGACCTTGCTGATTACCACCCACTACATGGAGGAGGCAGAAGAGCTGTGCGACCGCATCGGCATCATGGATGGGGGAAGGTTAATCGAGTTGGGCAGCACCGAGCAACTGCGGGCCAAGTATGGAGAGGCCCTGCTGGTGCGATCCTGTCCTGGCCGGGAGGTGGAGTACACCTTTTTCCCCAGCTTGGCGGAAGCTCAGCGGCAGTTGGAAGCTGAACCTGACAAAACCGGCCTCATGGTGCGCCCGGCCAACTTAGAAGACATTTTTGTGCGTTTGACAGGCCGCCGCTTGGATTAACGGGCCCTCACCCCTGGCCCCTCTCCCAACGTGAAGAGGGGAGAGTTATTTGGGGGTTAAGGTTTTTCCTCTCCCCATCCCTCCTTCGGAGCGGGGGGCTCAAACTTGTAGCCAACTCCACGCACGGTGCGGATCAACTCCGGTTGGCTGGTATCAGTCTCTAGTTTCTTGCGAATTTGGCCGATGTGGACATCGACCACCCGTTCATCTCCCTCGTGGTTAAAATCCCACACCTCTTGAATCAGCTCAGCCCGTCGCCAAACCCGCCCCGGATGTCGAGCCATAGCATAGAGCAAATCGAACTCCAGTGCTGTTAAGTTGATCAGGCGCTGCTCGCGGATGACTGCTCGGGTTTCCGGGTCGATTACCAAAGAGGCAAAGGTCAAGACCGGTGCGCTGGCAACTTCGGTCTTCATGCGTTGCCGCCGCAGAATGGCTTGCACTCGCGCCTGTAACTCCGGCAGGCTGAAGGGCTTGGTCAGGTAGTCATCTGCCCCCAACTGGAATCCGTGCAACTTATCAGCAGGGCTGACGCGGCTGGTCAACATCAACACGTACACGCCGGTCTCTTTTTGCATTTGCTGGCAGAGATCGTAGCCGCTCACATCCGGCAAGTTCAGATCCAAAATCACCAAGGCCGGCTGAAAAGCGCGCAACTGCTGTAAGCCCTCGGCCCCCGTCATCGCCACCTCAACCGAATACCCCTGGCGCTGCAAGTACCGCTGCAGTAGAGCACAAATGCTGGGATCATCATCGATGATGAGGATGCGTGACATGGCAGCTTGGCACTCTCGAAGTCAGCAGGAGACAAGGTTGCAGGGCGTTGGGGTGTGGGGATCCCTTCGGCAGTCCATAGGCAACCATCACATAGAGGCAATAGGCCCTCAGCTCGCCAGGTGGGAGGGGAAAAAGAGCCTTATCAACAGGGCAGGCTTGACCCCAACCTCGGCTGGAAAGGGCAACAAACGCAGGTGATTCATGAGTTATTGAACACCTAAATCTTATTTCAAGTCTTTACGTGTGGGGTCGCGCGGGGAGTTTATCCTTGCCGAGGCCGCCCTCCTGTGCGTAAATCAACGGAGGCTTATCCGAGAATCTTGGGCATTATCTTAGTAAACTACCCGACCCTGACTACTTCGCAGTACAGGGCGGGCTTTCGGTAGCCCTGCAGTTGGCAAGCCAACCACGGACCTCTAGGCTGGTTTACGGCAGCCCCAAGTTTAGCAATCATGTTGGCTCCATTCCAGTCCGCATCCCCTTCCCATCCACAGTGCCCACACTTAAACTGCTTCCCATTGCGGTAGGATTGCGCAGGGTCGGGATGGATGTGCAAACACCGGTGGCAGGTCTGCGACGTGTAGGCAGGCGGAACCAGCACCACAGGTACTCCGGCAATGGCAGCCTTGTAGACCACGAACATCCTAAGCTGGTAGAACGCCCAGTTATTGGTTCTGCGGCGCTCAGCTTTGCTGCGTGGCTGTTGATTGACCCTTTCCCGAATCCCTGTCAAGTCTTCCAGAGCAAGAGCGCTGTTTGTCGCCTTTGCCCTAGAGACAATAGCTTTGGAGATGCGATGATTGACCCACGCCTGAAAGCGCCTCTCCTTGCCAGACAGCCGTTGCAACAGTTCTCTGCATCTGCGCCGCGAACTGCGGGTGCCCTTACTGGCTTTGCGTTGAAGTACCGCCCTCAGCTTGGAGTAGTGGTCTCGGATTCGGTTCAACTGCTGTCCATTCCAGTTATCCCCTTCTGACGTATGAGCAATATCCGTCCTTCCCAAATCCACGCCCAGCACTCTATCCGTGCGTTGCGGTGGGGATGGCTCCGCTTCCACACAGATCTGAATAGAGTAGGAACCGTCTTTGCGCTTGACCAGAGTGGCAGATTTGGGATTGGAGCCCGCCAGCCGTTCTCTCTGGTAGCGGCCAATCGCCAGCTCAAAGCGCTCTCGACCCCCAACGGTGGTCAGCGACACCGTCCAGTCTTTCTCGCGAAACGAAAAGATACGGGCATCGTAGGTCGCAAAGCCTCTCTTGAACGCTTTGACCGGACGGTTTTTCTGTCGGGCAACTCTACGGGCACCGGCCAGCCGTCTGCAGACCTGCTGGTCGCGTAAGCGGGACGTAGTCCTTGCCAAGTTACTGGACAAGCCAAACCGAGCGCGAATCTGGTAATAGCAAAGGGACTGGAGTTTGACTGCGTTGACTACTTTTTCTGGTGTGTTTTGGTTGACCCAGTTCAACGCCTGCACAAAGGCATCCATTGTCGCATCCAACTTTGCGGCTTGCGACTGGGACACCTTGAGCTTGCAGGAAACGGTCAGGACTTGGGTCATGGTTCTATCATAACTTCCGCATTCCTCCCGACACTGACCCTACGGGTACAGTGCGGGGCTCCTGCGATTTCTAGCTGAGTTGCCTGAATGGCAGAGGAAATCCGTCAAGCAGATCCTTGCACCTGGAGTTAATCTGGAAGCCGTGGCGCTTCCGTTCCTGTCTCGAGGTCTGGCCTTAGTGTGGGCGGTTTATCCCGGAGGCTTATGTACACCAATCCCGATGAAGTCTTCCGCAAAGATGTCTGGTTGGCCCTCTTCACGTGGGGGATCCTAGAGTTGGCTTGTTTCGTGATTATCCCCTTTACCGGAGCCTACGCATTCTCGCAAGTGGAGGCTTGGCTGTGGCCCTCTTTGGTTTTGGGGCCGGTGGGGGCGGTGGTGGTGGCTTTTTGTTCTAAAGTGGTGCTGGCTGCCAACAACATCCCGGATCCCAGGAGAAAACAAGCCCAGCGGCAAGTGGCTCAGGTGGTCAGTCTTTTTGGCTTTCTGGGCTTGGCATTGCCCCTCCTTCTGGCAGGATGGGTATTTGGCCGAGAGATTTTGACGACCGACTGGCAGAATAAGTTCACCAACACCAATAAGTAGAAGCTAATCTCCGACGCCCTTGCCCTCTGGGGTCGCGTCGCCCCGTCAGCGTTGCGGTTCCTCTGCACAGGCCTAGCAAGAGCGCTGCGGAACACGATACATTGGGATGCAATCACGTCAACGTTGCGCAGCAGTCGTGCTCTGGCTTTCGTAAATCCCCGGTTTTGACGGGGATCCCATCTTCTCTGGGGATTCTTGCCTGCAGCATTGCGGGAAGGTATTTCGGATGGCTAACTACCCGATGCGAGGCCGTTCTTCTCCTGCTTCTGGCGGTTTTCCCTTGGGCACCTTGGTGGTGGTGAGTGTCTCGGTTGGGGCTCTGGCCGCCTTGGCTTGGCAGTTGTGGCAGCTCGTCGCCCCCATGTTGGCCCCCCCTGCCCCGCCTCAATTTCCGCAGGCGGTGCGCTTGGATCCCTTGCCCCGCCCAGCCAGTTTTCCCTCTCCCCCCTCTGGCCCTGCTGCAGGCACTGTTGACCCTGAGGGATTTCCCCCCGGCAGCCGTGGGCGGGTGATCGAGCCCATTGGCCTGGCCATCCGCAGCCAACCTTCTGCCGATGGAGCCTACCAAGGGGGAATTGTGGTGGGGGAAACGGTGACGGTGTTGGAGTACAGCGCCGATGGTCGTTGGCAACGGGTGCGGCGGGAGTTGAATGGACAAGAGGGCTGGGTGCGCGCCGGCAATTTGGGCCCTGTGGATGGTGTTTCAGCCTCAACTTCTCCAGCTCCCACGGTTGAACCCAACCCTGAATCAACTCCTTTGCCGACTCGACCCCCCACGGCAGCAGTGGTTTCCCCAGGTGAGCGGGGACGGGTGATCGAGCCCATTGGCCTGGCGCTGCGGGCCACTCCAGAGCGGGAGGGAACCTACATTGGTGGTGTGCCCATGAACGAGGTGGTGACGGTGCTGGGCCTCAGCGAAGATGGTCGTTGGCAGCGCATCCGCCGTCAGAATGGGCAGGAAGGTTGGGTGCGGGCGGGGAATCTGGCGCAGGAGTAGCCATACAGATGCCCCGGTGGGGGATTGTGACGACCGGGAAGGCTGTGTTTCGGTAGAACAGTACCGATGCCAAGCTATGCTGGGGCTGCAGCTTGTTTACGCGACCGTGCTGGCAGCGCGGAGCAATGGTGAAGTGCGTCGGGGGATCTGCTTTCAGTGCTAGGAGGGCAGAGTTCTTGCCTCTGATCTCCTGGAGATCAAGCAGTTGCTGACCCCATCTTCGCCGCCCATGGACAGACCAAGACCCTGGATCCTTTCTCGTTCTTGCTTGCTACTGCTTCTTGGCTTGCTTGAGCCTGCTCCGGCTTGGGCCCATGGGGTGGAAGCCTCTCTTCGGGCTGTTCCCGCTTTTGAGATCGAGGCCCGCTACGATTCTGGGGAACCGATGGGATCCGCCCGGGTGACGGTATTTGCGCCGACGGATCCCACTACCCCTTGGCAGGAGGGACAGACGGATGCGCGGGGACGATTTCTGCTGCAGCCGGATCCCAACCTGACGGGCCTCTGGCAGGTGCGGATTCGCCAGGCGGGGCATGGGGTGTTGGTCAACGTGCCGGTGGGCGAGGAGTTCCCTCAGACAGAAGGGATCCCCAGCGCTTCCCCACCCTTTGGGCCTTTGCAGCGGGGGGTTATGGCCGCCTGTGTCATTTGGGGCTGTCTGGGCACAGCTCTGTTCTTCTCCAGGCCCCGTCAATCTGGTTACGCAGCGGTGGAGAGCCCACCGGTTTCGGGATCTCCAGGGTCAGGAATCTCAGGCTCCCAGGCTGGCTCCTCTGCTCTGGAGTAGGACTGACCATGCACATCAGCGATGGCATTTTGCCAGCACCGCTTTGGCTAGGGGGTTATGGCATCACCGCCCTGATCACCAGCTACAGCTTGCGGCTTCTCCGTCGCGCCGGCGTTGCCGAGCAATGTCCTTGGTGGGAACGGGATCCCCGCCATATTGCTACGCAACGCTGTCGCGACCAGTTGCCCAAGGCGGCTCTGTTCACGGCTGTCTTTTTTGTGGCCTCTTCGATTCACCTGCCCTTTCCCCCGGCCAGCCTGCATCTGGTGCTGAACGGGTTGATGGGTCTGATGTTGGGGGCTTTGGCCTATCCGGCCATTGTGGTGGGCTTGTTTTTTCAGGCGGTGGCCTTTGGCCATGGGGGCCTGACCACATTGGGCATCAACGCCGCCATTATGGGGATCCCGGCGCTCCTGGCCGGTGGGATTTTTCGGGCAGGCCGTCGGGTGATGGGGGCCGGAGTGTCTGCCTTCTTGGCGGGAGCGGTTGGGGTGGGTCTAGCAGTGCTGTTGTTTTACGGGGTGGTCATGGCTGCTGTGGTTGACGCTGGCAGCGGGATCCTCTCCACAGAAGCCGGTCGTCTGGCTCTTGGGAGCTTGGTGGTGGCCCACATCCCCCTGATGGTGGTGGAGGGGTTGTTCGCCAGTTGGGTGGTGCTGTTTTTGCAGCGGGTACAACCGGCGCTGCTGGGAGAGTATGGCAAGAGATGAAGCCGGCTCAGGGATCCCTTGCTGCTGGCGCGGTCAACAATCCCATCCTCACCCCTCCAAACCCCTTTCCTGGCTGCACCGGTGGCAACCTCTGCCCAAGGTGCTGGGCCTGATGGCGCTGATGGCGGCTTTCGCCTCGGTGAGGTGCCTGGCCCTCTTGCCGCTTATCTGGGCGCTGGTGGCTGGACTGTGGAGCCTGTCGGGATTGCCTTGGAGCCTCGGGCTGAGGCGGCTGGCAGCCCCAGGGCTGTTGGTGGCAGGGTTGATGGGGATCCTTCCCTTCTGGGCGGGGGAAACCATCCTGTGGCGCTGGGGATCCCTGGCTCTGCGTTGGGAGGGGCTGCAGATGGCGCTTCGCATTGGGGGGAGAGGGCTGGCCCTATTTGCCCTCACGATGCTGCTGCTGGAGACCACCCCCACATCGGAACTGTTGGCAGCGTTGCGACAACTGGGGATCCCAGACCTCCTGCTGGAACTGGCCTGGCTCACCCAGCGCTATTTGCAGGAGGTAGCCGCTCAGTGGCAGCAGATGCAACGGGCAGCCCGGCTGAGGGGTTGGCGACCGCGGGGATCCCTGTGGCGTCCTGGGCCGGCTTTGAGGCAAGACCTACCCTTCCTGGCTGCTTCGGTGGGCACCCTGTTGGTGCGCAGCTACGAGCGCTCCGAGCGCACCTATCAGGCGCTGCGACTGCGGGGCTACGGACGGGCACCTCTGTTTTCGACGGCGGCTGGCGGGGATCCCTGGAGCTGGGCGGCCACCGCGTTGGCCGTGGCTACGGCTCTATTGCTCCGCAACGCTGATGCGGCCCTCAACTAGAATAGATAAGCCTCTGGCAAGCTGCCCCCTTTTTGATGCTCAGTCCATGAATGGGTTAGAAGCGACCGTCTCCAGTTTCCCATCCGTTAAGGACTCCGTCCCGCTTACGCGAACAGCGGTGCAGCGTACAAAGGCGTCGGTTGCCGTTTTACACCTGGGCTGTGAGAAAAACCGGGTGGACACCGAGCACATGCTGGGCCTGCTGGCCCAAGCGGGCTACCGGGTGGATGGGGACGAAGAGAGTGCTGACTATGTGATCGTCAATACCTGTAGCTTCATCGAGGCAGCGCGGCGGGAGTCGGTCAGCACCCTGATGGAGTTGGCAGTACAGGGCAAGAAAATCGTTATTGCCGGCTGCTTGGCGCAACACTTCCAAGAGGAGCTGCTGCAGGAGATCCCGGAGGCGGTGGCTATCGTGGGTACCGGCGACTACCACCAGATCGTCCAGGTGATCGAGCGGGCGGAGCGGGGAGAGCGGGTCAATGCCGTTACTTCCAGCTTGGATTACATTGCCGACGAGACCGTACCTCGCTATCGCACCACCCATGCGCCTGTGGCCTACCTGCGGGTAGCCGAGGGCTGTGATTACCGCTGCTCCTTCTGCATCATTCCCCACTTGCGGGGCAACCAACGCTCCCGCTCCATCGAGTCCATCCTCCGGGAAGCAGAACAGCTGGCCGAAGAGGGGGTGCAGGAGCTGATTTTAATTTCCCAGATCACCACCCACTACGGGATCGATCTCTACGGGGAGCCGCGGCTGGCAGATCTCATTCGCGCCCTGGGCAAGATCCCCATCCCCTGGATCCGCATGCTCTACGCCTACCCCACCGGCATCACGCCTGCAGTGGTGGAGGCCATCCAAGAAACTCCCAATTTCTTGCCTTACCTGGATTTGCCCCTACAGCACAGCCATCCGCAGATCCTCAAGGCCATGAATCGCCCCTGGCAAGGGCAGGTCAACGACCGGGTGATCGAGCGGCTGCGCCAGGCGTTGCCCAATGCCGTGCTGCGCACCAGCTTTATCGTCGGCTTTCCTGGGGAGACGGAGGAGCACTTCCAGCATCTACTAGACTTTGTCCAGCGCCATCAGTTTGACCATGTGGGGGTGTTTACCTTTTCTCCCGAAGAGGGCACCCCTGCCTACCACCTCCCCCATCAGGTTCCAGAGGCTGTCAAACAAGAGCGCCGCGCCCGTCTAATGCAACTGCAGCAAGGCATTGCCTTCCGCCGCAACCGCGAGCAGGTGGGCCGAGTGGTACCTGTACTTTTGGAGCAGGAAAACCCCAGAACCGGCGAGTGGATTGGCCGCTCCCCTCGCTTTGCCCCCGAAGTGGACGGGGTGGTGTACGTGCGTGGGGAGGGCTCTCTGGGATCCCTGGTGCCGGTGCAGATCACCCGCGCTGAGCCCTATGATCTCTTTGGCCAAGTGGTGGCAGCGCCGGAGGGTTTTAGCTGGAGCGGGCGGTAGCGGTGCAAAGCACTTTGGTAGGATCTTCATCCACGGGAGAGGAGCTGGGAATGACTACCCTTGGCGGCAGCGGGACCGAGTCTTTAGATGAGCTGAAACAGGCGGCAGCCCGGGCTGCAGTTCAAAAGGTGCAGTCGGGAATGGTGGTGGGGCTGGGCACGGGATCCACAGCCGCCTTTGCTGTCAGCGCCCTAGCAGAGCGGATGCAAACCGAAGGTCTCCAGATTATCGGCGTGCCCACCTCCGAGCGCACGGCTGAACAGGCCCGCTCCCTGGGGATCCCGCTGGCTACCCTAGAAGAGCAGCCGCGCCTGGATCTGGCCATCGATGGGGCCGACGAGATTGAAGTGGGATCCCTGAACCTGATCAAAGGGGCAGGAGGGGCCCTGTTGCGGGAAAAATTGGTGGAGGCCAGCGCTGCCGAGCTGATCATCATCGCCGATGCCTCTAAAAAAGTCCCGCAGTTGGGCATTCGCTTCCCGGTGCCGGTAGAGGTGGTGCGCTTTGGCTGGAAAACCACCTTGGCGCGGGTAGAGGCTCTGGGGTGCACAGCCACCTTACGGCGGAATGCCAACGGGGATCCCTACTTGACGGACGAGCAGCACTACATCCTCGACTGCCAATTCGGCCCCATGGCGGATCCTGCCAAGATCGCCGATCAACTCAAGGGGACGGTGGGGGTTGTGGAACATGGCCTGTTCATCGGCATGGCCAAAGAGGCAATCATCGCCCTCCCGACTGGGATCGAAACGCTGCAACCCAGCTGACAACTTCCTATACCCAGTCGTGTATTGGCGTTGCCCAGGAACTGGGTTTACAGCTTTTTCCGACTTCATGGGAGTTCCGTAGCCAAGCGGGAGCCTTCCCACGCAAGAGATTGATTGACACTGGCTGTGGTAAACAACGCTGAAAAAAGCTGTACAGCTATCCCCAACTCCCCTCTCCCCCTGGAGAGGGGCTGGGGGTGAGGGGGAGCGCTTGGGAAATGTCTCAATCGGGTCTGAAATGACCATAGACGAAGAGGCTGTAGGCGAATTGGAGTTTCTGCCCGATGCTGACCTTACGAACTGTGGCTGACCTGCTGCAAACTCCCCTGCAGGGGGATCCCCATTTGTTGGGTCTTCCCGTCCAAGCCATTTGCACCGACAGCCGCCAATTGCAGCCGGGGTCAGTCTTTGTGGCGCTGCGGGGGGAGCGGTTTGATGGACACAACTTCATTCCACAAGCTTTGGCAAGGGGGGCCGTTGCCGTCATCAGCCAGCGTCCGGTGGCTGGGCCCCATTTTCAAGTCTCAGATACCCTAGCTGCCTACCAGCGCATTGCCAGAGGCTGGCGGGAGCAGTTTCCCCCCTCCGTAGTAGCCATCACGGGTTCAGCAGGCAAAACCACCACCAAGGAAATGCTGGCGGCTGCCCTATCCCGCTACGGCACAGTTCTCAAAAGTGAGGCCAACCACAACAACGACATCGGGGTTGCTCAAACCCTGCTCCAGATGCAACCGGAGCATCAGTTTGTGGTTCTGGAAATGGCCATGCGCGGCCCCGGAGAAATTCGCCGCCTGGCTCAGATGGCTCAGCCCACCCACGCCTTGATCACCCATATTGGCACCGCCCACATCGGCAGACTGGGATCCCGCGCGGCCATTGCTGCTGCCAAGTGCGAGCTGCTGCAGGAGCTAGGGCAGGGGGTGGCTCTGCTGAATGGAGAAGATCCCTTGCTGTTGTCTACCGCCGCCAGCCTGTGGTCGGGACAAACCCTTACCTATGGTCTGGATCGGGGGGACTTACGGGGAGAATGGGATCCCCAAGCCCAAACGGTAACTGTGGAGGGCCTAACGCTGCCGGTGCCCTTGCCGGGAAGGCATCATGCCCTCAACTGGATGGGGGTGCTGGCTGCTCTGTGCAGCTTGGGGCTGGATTGGGAGCGGCTCCGAGAACCCATTGCTTTGCCTACTCCTCTGGAGGGGCGCAACCGCCATCTCAAGCTGGCAGGAGATGTGGAAATCTGGGACGAAACCTACAACGCCTCGCCGGAAGCGATGATTGCGGCTCTGCACCTATTGGCTCAAACCCCGGGGAAACGGCGCTGGGCCATTCTCGGCCCGATGCGGGAATTGGGAGAGCATGCACCTCAGCTCTATGCGGAGGTGGGTCGGGCGGCTGCCCCTTTGGGGCTGGATCGGGTCTTGCTCTTGGATCCCGAAGGAGAAATGCAACCGCTGCTCGACCAAAAACCGGCAGCCCAGGCAGAACGCTGCGAGGAGGTATCCGAACTGCTGGAAATCTTGCTGCATCAGGTACAAGCTGGGGATCGGCTGCTGTTCAAGGCAGCGCGAGCTGTTGAGCTGGATCGGGTGCTGCGCCGCTTTTTGCAGGAGTGGCAGGCATAGGCTAAACTGAGGGATATATCGATGGAAAGCCCGCGTCCCTCGGTTGAGAGGAGATCAATCCAAGCCGAGTTCATTCCTCGTCGATAACTGCCCTTTTTCCGTACGGCATGTACTACCACAATCCCTCTCTGCGCGAAGAGCCCCGCGATCAGCCGCCAACGGTGGTGCCCTCTCCTAGCAGCCTCTCCATTCTTGACTGGTTGCGCAAAGAGGGCCGGTTGATCGAGCAGCCCATTGAGGTCCCTGAGATGATTTTGGAAGAAGACATCGACGATATCGACGATTTGATCGGGGACGACTACGACGAAGACTTCGAGCCCGAAGAAGAATAGCTGCAGTTGTTGAATGCCTCTTCACCCCCTTTGCCCGGCACAGCAAAGCTGCCGGCTCTTGCAACGAAAATGTAAATTAAATAAATGTAATAGATTTCTCGGCTTGAAAGGATCCCTTTTCAGGTCGTTGTGGTTGGCTGGCAAACGTACCGGAGTTGTTGTTGCAAATCTAAAAGCAGTGGAGCATAATCCCAAAATCCTTGCGTAGATTACGTTTCGCACGTTGAGAGTATCTTTTTCCAAGATTTTTTTGATTTTTAGGAACTCGAACAGGCTCCCCTACGTCTCTAAGGAATGTAAACCTAATCTTTACGAAGGGTTACAGCATATGATTCGCAATCTCTTCACTCTCTCTTTGGCCGTTGCCTCGGCCACCACGTTGGTTGCAGCCCCTATGGTCAATGCCAGCAGCCAGGGCGCGACTTCTGAAAGCGTGAAAACCGCTGCTGCTAGTAGAACCATTGTGGATGTTGCTGCTGAGGCCGGCTCTTTCACCACCCTGATCCAAGCTTTGGAGGCTGCCGACTTGGTGGAAGTGCTTTCTGGGGAAGGCCCCTTCACCGTCTTTGCTCCCACCGATGAGGCTTTTGCAGCTCTGCCGGAAGGCACTTTGGAGGAGTTGCTCTTGCCGGAAAACCGTGAGCGATTGATCCAAATCCTCACCTACCACGTGGTGCCCGGCAAAGTTCTCTCCACCTCTTTGGAAGCTGGGGAAGTGGTTACGGTCGAGGGATCCCCTGTGGAAATCTCTTTGGCTGATGGTGTCAAGGTCAACGATGCCAATGTGGTAACAGCCGACATTGAAGCTTCCAACGGTGTCATCCACGTGATCGACAAGGTGATCTTGCCTCCACAAGGGTGACCTACCAACGCCATGGATTCTAGGCCCTTCAGGGTCTAGCCCTCTGGCAGCCCCTGCTCTGGTGGCGGGGGTTTCGTGTTGGGATCCCCAGCTATTCCGTTCTTTGGGCAAGGGATCCCCAATTTCATAGGTCGATGCCAACGCTGGAAGCGTAGATTGCCTCCACCGACACGCCGGACACCCGTTGAGGACGCACGATCATGTACTCATTGTCCATTTGCTTGGGCAAGGTGATGAACTCTTCGCCGCCCACCATGAGGTTGTTGATCAGCTCGGTGTATTCTCTGGCTTCTTTGACCCGTACCTGCATGGTTTGTCCACCTTCCAGCATGATGTGGACAAGATATCCGTCAGGTTTTCTGGCCATGGATGCTCCTGCTGGGTGAACCGAAGGACGAGACGAGGGGTGTTCTTATGAACATTATTCCCCCTTTCGAGACCCCTAACCAACCCCTGACTCTTCCGTGAAATCTGGAATTGAGCTGCGCCAAACCGAATTCCAAGCCGTAGCATAGTGAAAGTGAAATGTGCCCATTTTAATCTTCCTCGCGCTCCATGCCCCATTTGCCTGATGTTTCTGCTGCCCACCGTGAGCTGGAGTGGAACGGAGTTCCTTCCACGCCGACAAACGACGCCCAACCCCTGAGCCGCTCTACCGTGAAGGATCCCATCACCGCCCGTTCCGACATCATCGCCGTCGGGGGAGCAGAGGATAAGGAAAATGAGCGCCACATCCTTTGGGAGTTCTTCCGCCGAGCGGGGGGAAAGTCTGCCCACATCACCATCGTGCCCGCGGCTTCTGGGATCCCGGCGGTGCTGGGGGAGATCTACGCCAACATTTTTCAGCAGATGGGGGCAGCCAGCCTCCAAGTTCTGGATATCCGCAGCCCGATGGAGGCAAGGGATCCCGATAACGTCGAGAAAATTCGCTTCTCCACCGGCATCTACTTCACGGGTGGGGATCAGGAGCGGCTGGCAGAGGTGCTGGCCCACAGCGAGCTGATGGAGGCCATTCGACAGCAGTGGCAGCGGGGGCAGACGGTGATTGCCGGAACCAGCGCCGGAGCTTCTGCGTTGGGGCAGCAGATGATCTCCCGCGGCTACAGCGGAGAACCGCCCACGCCGGCAATTGTAACGGTGAAGACGGGCTTGGGCCTTTTGCCTCGCGTCATCATCGATCAACATTTCCATCAGCGCAATCGCCTGGTGCGGCTGGTTACGGCGGTGGCCCACTACCCCCAATGTCTGGGCATCGGCATTGATGAGAATACGGCGGTGGTGATCCAGGCCGACGATGTGATGGAGGTGATCGGCTTGGGCACAGTGACAATTGTGGACGGGACGCAACTGTACTCGACCGTTCAGGAGGCGGCGGCGGATGAGTATTTTCGGCTGCACAATGCCCGCATTCACTTTTTGCCGCCGGGATCCCGATTCGATCTCAACACCTTGTCTCCACTCTGACTGCTGAAATGTGACCGGTGAAAACTTTGTCCTGCCGAGGCGGCTGGACTGGCGCAACCTCAACACCCTCTGGGGATCCCTATTGGCCGAAACCTTGAGTCGGCTGGGTTGCCGTTTGGCGGTGGTGTGTCCGGGATCCCGCTCAGCACCCCTGACCTACGCGCTGGCCCAGCACCCCGACATCGAGGCAATTCCCGTGCTGGATGAGCGGTCGGCAGCCTTTTTTGCTCTGGGGTTGGCCCAGCAAACCCGGCAGCCCATCCCCCTGGTGTGTACTTCTGGCAGTGCTGCCGCCCACTTTTTCCCGGCTCTCCTTGAGGCAGCCGAAAGTGGCTTTCCCCTGTTGATCCTGACGGCGGATCGGCCTCCAGAGCTGCGCCACTGTCGCGCCGGCCAAGCAATTGACCAAGTGAAGCTCTACGGCCATTACCCCAACTGGCAGGCGGAATTGGCCGTGCCCAGCGCGGCTCCAGAAGCCCTGGCCTACCTGCGCCAAACCCTAGTGCACGCCTGGGAGCGCACCCTTTACCCCTTCCCCGGCCCTGTGCATTTGAATGTGCCCTTCCGGGATCCCCTGGCTCCCATTGCTGACGGCAGCACTGCGCCTTTGATTCATTTGCAGGAAGATCCGGAGTTTGAGAAGACCTTTTTTCGTGGAGTTGTTCCGCCATGCACCGGCTCTTCCTTCCAGGCGGTGCGGAGCCCTCTGCAGACGGAGACAGCTTCTTTTTGGCAGGAGTGGCGCGGCTGTGAGCGGGGGGTGATCTTGGCGGGGCCGGCTCAACCGCTGGATCCCCAGCGCTATGTGGAGGCAGTGGCCCGTTTGGCGACGGCTTTGGGCTGGCCGGTGCTGGCGGAGGGGCTTTCTCCCCTGCGGAACTACGCTTCCCTCAACCCCTATCTCATCACCACCTACGACCTCATCCTGCAGCGGGATGATCCCCAGCTTTGGCCGCAGCAAGTCATCCAACTGGGATCCCTGCCCACCAGCAAAGCGCTGCGGCAAACCCTGGCCAAGGTTGCTCCCCGCGTTTGGCGGTTGGATCCCCGCCCTGAGAATGGGGATCCCCTGCACAACCCCACCACCCACTTGCCTTTCGCCGTAGAGGAGTGGGTCGCCGGGATCCCGGAAGCGCCGGCCAAGCGAACAACTTTTCTGCAGGGCTGGCTGACAGCGGAAGCGCAAATCCGTGCTGCCCTAGACCAGGCCATGACTGACCTATCGGAGTGGTTTGAAGGCAAGGTTGCCTGGTGGCTGGCCCACCACTTGCCCCCAGAGACTCCGCTGTTTATTGCCAACAGCACGCCGGTGCGGGATGTGGAGTGGTTTTGGCCCCCCAACGACCGCCGCATCCGGCCCTACTTCAACCGCGGCACCAACGGCATCGATGGCCTTCTCTCTACCGCCTTCGGGGTGGCCCACCGGCAGCGCCCGACGGTGTTGCTAACCGGGGATCTGGCCTTTTTGCACGACTGCGGCGGCCTGCGGCTTGGCCCTCACCTGCAGGGATCCCTGACCATTCTCCTCATCAACAACCAGGGGGGTGGGATTTTCGAGCTGCTGCCCATTGCTGAAGTGGGCCGTCAAGGGCCAGATCCGCCCTTTGAGCCCTACTTTGCTACTCCCCAGTCGGTGGATCTTGCCCTCCTCTGCCAAGCCCACGGCATTCCCCACCGGCGGGTGGAAAGCTGGCAGGAGCTGGCCCAAGCTTTGGATCCCTTACCTGCCCAACGGGTGCGGGTGTTGGAGATCCTTACGGATCGAAAAGCCGATGCTCAGCGGCGGCGGGACTGGTTTCAACAGTGGTCGGAGCTGCCATCCAAGCCTTGACCTGCTTCCAGATCTGCTCCGGCAAATCCTCAGCTTCGCAGTCCAGCCACTGGATCCCTGGCAGGGCCCGGAACCAGGTCATCTGCCGCTTGGCAAATTGGCGGGTGCGCCGCACAATCAGGGGCTGCAGCTCGGCTTCCGGGATCCGCCCCTCCAGGTAAGCGCCGATCTCCGCATAGCCCAAGGTCTGCAAGAGGGGTAAGTCTGGCCCGTAGCGCTCCCGCAGGGTTTTCACCTCCTCGATCCACCCCCGCTCCATCATCTCTGCCGTGCGCCGGGCAATGCGTTGTTCCAAACGGGGCATTGGGCAGCGCAGCCCCAGGATCAAGATGGGGTAGTGGGGGGGATGGGCCTGCCGTAGGCTGGAAGCCGGCTTCCCGGTGGTGTAAACGATCTCCAAAGCACGCAGCGTGCGCACTGCGTCATGGGGATGAATGTGCTGGGCGGCAACGGGATCCAACTGCTGCAGCCAGGCGTAGCGGATCTCAGGGGGCCAAGTTTCCAGTTGTGTTCTCAGTTGGGGCTGCGGAGGTACCGCAGGGATCCCTAGGCCAGCAGTCACCGATTGGATGTAGAGACCGGTGCCCCCCACCAAGATGGGAGTCTGTCCCTGCCGATGGGCCTCGGCGATGCGGGTTTGGGCCGCCTGTTGGAACTCGGCCACCGTGTAGGTGTGGCGGGGATCCACAAAGTCAATCAGCTCGTGGGGCCAGAGAGCCCGCTCAGCAGGGGTAGGCTTGGCTGTGCCGATGTCGAACTCGCGGTAGACCTGGCGAGAGTCCGCATTCAACAACGGGGATCCCAGCCGTTGGGCCAAAAGCAGTGCCTGTCGAGATTTCCCGGTGGCCGTGGGGCCGGCAATGACGATCAATCCCGGCCATTCTGTCCGGTCGGAAGCTGCTGCAGCGGGAATGCCATTCTCGAGGGTAATGCGCATTCGCTACCCAAACCATCGGCAGGGCAGACTGGCAAGCAACTTTCCTCAGAGACCAGATTAAGATTCTCGAAGAACCTTGTCTCTTTGGGTTAGGATCGGTTACCTGCTACCCTGCTTTTTTGCTGTGCTGATCTCATCCTACATTCCTGCTTCGACGGTTTTGAGGGTCAATGGGCCACAGCCGCAGCCAGTGGCGCAGTTTTTACCTCTCCGGCTAGAGTTGTTCGCAAGGCGCGGCCTCAGCCAGATTGGACGGGCAATTGGAACAGGGTTGCTGATGGCTATGCTCATAGGTGTCCCTTGCTCGGCGCTGGGGGAAACCTTGGTGCTCAAGCAGGGAGAAGTGCGCACTCTGCCCCTGTTGCAAACCCGGGCCCGGCTGCCCTTGCAAATGGAAATGCTCTATCTGGGCATGGTCGAGGAGCGCTTCTTGAGCTACGCCCGGGCCAACAACTGGGAGACCCTTTCTAGCGAGCGGGAGGATCCCCGCTGGAGCCGCTGGCAACTGCGCCCTGGGGGTGAAGCCCTTTACCTGCCCGATTCCCCTTCATCTCAGAACTCCTTGGAGCCCCCCATCTACGCCCGTGGGTTTTATGTGCAAGCCTATTTTGTCGGCGGGCGCCTGGCGGGAATGCACCTGATTCGCAACCCCGAAGAGCCGGGCTTCAACCTGAAGGCCCTGCAAAGGCTTATCCGCGCCTGGTTTCCCGATAATCGCCTGATGTTGCATTACCAAATACTGCCAGAGGATCCCGAGCAGCAGGTGCTGGGCGCCTATTTGGGCACCATTCCTCCTCCCTACCTTGCCGATATTCAGCGCAATCGCGTGCCTTTTTGTCAGACTTTTCTCAGCCCCACTTCGCCCCAGCCGATCATCCCCCCCTCCGTCGATGTGCCTCCCCATTGCCTGGGCACAACTGCCGTCAACAGCGGGACGGGGCCTTACGCTGCCCAGAAAGGGGCTGCTGCTTTGCGCTAAAGGCACGTGAGGAGTTGGCTCAGCGCAGCGCTGGGGTCAAGCCGGATTTCAGTAAGGGAGCAGTTTCCTTCAAAATGAACTGTCACCTTAAACTGTCACCAGCTCGGGACGGCGGCTGTTGCGAATGCTGCGAATGGCTTCTGCATAGTCTTTGGCCTTGAACACTGCCGAACCGGCCACAATGGCATTGGCTCCTGCCTCGATCACCTGCCAAGCGTTGCTTCCCTTCAAGCCACCATCCACCTCGATCCAGGGATCCAGGCCCCGCTCATCGCACATGGCCCGCAACTGGCGAATTTTGGGCACCACTGCCGGAATGAAGCTTTGCCCGCCAAATCCGGGGTTGACGCTCATGATCAGCACCAGATCCACCAGCTCCAGCACGTATTGGATCAGCTCCAGGGGGCTGGCCGGATTGAGCACCACGCCCGCTTGCTTGCCCAGATCCTTGATTTGGCTGAGGGTGCGATGCAGGTGGATGGTGGAGCTGGACTCTGCGTGCACGGAAATGATATCGGCCCCTGCTTTGGCAAAATCCGCCACATAGTTCTCCGGCTCTACAATCATCAGGTGGACGTCCAGGGGCTTGGCCGTCACCGGGCGCAGGGCTTCCACCACCAACGGGCCGATGGTGATATTGGGCACAAAGCGGCCATCCATCACATCCACATGGATCCAGTCGGCCCCCGCCTCATCCACTGCCCGTACTTCCTCCCCCAACCGGCTGAAATCGGCTGAAAGGATGGAAGGGGCGATGACAATCGGCTTTTGCCCAGAGGTCGCTGACGGCTGCACCATGGTGAGTCCTGGGGATTGAAAACAGAGAAACGGAGAAACCTGCTCCTCTATGGTACGGGGTTTGATCCCCTTTGCAAAGCGTCATATCCCCTGATACATTTACGCTGAACACTGCTGAACATCACTGTTCAACTATGCAGCGATAGCATTCTGTTTGTTTCCAAACAGAATGGCGGTATCCCGC